>CACCJO010000051.1 GCA_902546375.1 uncultured Pelagibacteraceae bacterium | reverse complement strand
CATTAAAGCACTTTTGATTTTCTTCTTTATTTTCTCTTTTTTCTCTAATGCATCAACAATTTTTAAAAGAAAAACATCTAGTTTACCGCTGGCCTCACCAGCTTTAATTAAATTTACATATACGTTATCGAATAGATCAGGATATTTTTCAAATGATTTTGATAATGAAACACCTCCCTCTAGGCTTTTTCTAATATCCTCTACCACATCTCTCATCGCTGGGTTTTCTACTTGATCTCTCAGCATTTCAAGTACATTCAAAATTGGAAGTCCAGCCTTTACCATGGTTGCAAATTGCTTTGAAAAAACTACCAAATCATCGGGTTTTACTTTCTTTTTAAATAAGCTAAAGCCTTTGCCTTTAGGCTTATCTTTTTTAGCGTCTTTTTTTTTCTTACCTTTTGTTAAATTAGTTATGATTATTTTTTGTTCTTTAAGCTTATGAGAAGCCTCGTCTTGATTTAAAGCCTCAATTTCACCCTCTATGTACTTACCTGCTGAAATTCCTTTATATGTGTATAATTCCATTTGCTAATTATGAGCTCGAAAGCACTCGTTCAAACTCTCTAAAATTTAAATCTCCAGCTGCAATCATTTTTCTACCCATGTCAGCCATAGTTTGAAAACCCTCTTTTGTAGCTATTTCTTTTAACTCTGGAGTAGTTGCTTTCTTTAAAATTGCTTCTTTGATTGGTTTTGTTACATTTAAGATCTCATAGATACCCATTCTTCCCTTAAATCCTGAATCCTTACATTTAGGACATCCTTTACCTTTTTGAGCTTTTACTCTTGATGCCAGCTCAGGTGAAAAGCCAAGATCTGTTAGAACTTTTGGCGTCACATCTTCATCAGGCACTCTACAATCTTTACATGATTTCCTTGCTAACCTTTGCGCCAATACTAAAGTACATGCTGCACTTATTAAATAGTCTGGTGTACCCATATTTTGTAATCTTGTAATAGTACTAGGTGCATCATTAGTGTGGAGTGTACTAAAAACAAGGTGGCCCGTAAGAGCAGCCTTTAAACCAATATCAACTGTCTCTTTATCTCTCATCTCACCAACCAGAATAATCTCAGGATCTTGACGTAAAAATGATCTTAGGGCAGCTGCAAAATTTAATCCAATATCATCTTTAATTTGAACTTGTCCCACACCATCAAGCTCGTATTCAACTGGATCCTCTGCAGTTAAAATGTTTAAATGAGGTTTGCTTACTTCTTTTAAAATACTGTATAAGGTTGTAGTTTTTCCTGATCCTGTTGGACCAGTTACAAGAACTAAACCTTGTGTGCTATGAATTGCTTTTCTAAGATTTTTTAAGTCTGAGTCATCAAAATTTAATTGTTCTAAAGTTATATCTCCTGCGTCTTTATTTAAGATACGCATTACAATTCTCTCATTATTTGCAGTAGGCAAAATAGATAAACGTAAATCTACAACTTTACCTTCAATTTTAAAATTGATTGCTCCATCTTGTGGCAATCTTCTTTCTGCAATATCTAATTTACCCATTATTTTAAATCGAGTAACAACTGCGCCATAATTATCGTGTAAAAATTTTTGATACTGATCTTGTTCTTGTAACATACCATCTAATCTATATCTTACTCTTGATGAGAATCTATAAGGCTCAATGTGAATATCACTAACACCTAATTTAATTGCCTCTGCAACAACCGCTGTACTAAATTTTATAACTTCTGACTCATTTTCAATTGCTTCGATTTCTTCTTCTGGTTTTTTATCTAAAACTTCTCCCGCTTCACCAAGTTCAGAATCAAAAGTTTTAGTTTTTTCTCTATTGTCTTTTCGTATGGTTTCTGTTGTTACATCACCACTCTCACTTAAAAGCTTATCTATAAACTTTGATATTTCTGAAACTTTTGCAGCATGTAATTCAATATTTTTTTTAGTAATAGCTTTTAAATTTCTCATCAAACCAAGTTTTGAACTGTCTGATATTGCAATATGCAGGGTATTACCCTCAACTTTAAATGGCGCTACAAAATTT
>CACCJO010000050.1 GCA_902546375.1 uncultured Pelagibacteraceae bacterium | reverse complement strand
AACAAAAAATTTAGTTTATCAAAACAAAAACCAAAATTTAAAGGCTTGTTAACTACTGGCAATATAGGAAATGTTAAAGTTTATGCCATCAAACCTTTGACATTTATGAATAATTCAGGAATTTGTATTAGAGAGCTTATTGAATATTTTAAAATTGATGCTCAAGATGTAATAGTTTTTCATGATGATCTAGATGTGGAATTTGGAAAAATCGAAGCTAAATTTGGAGGATCAAGCGCAGGACACAATGGAATTGCCTCGATTGATAAGTTTATCGGCAAAGATTATTCTAGAGTTAGAATAGGTATTGGTAAACCCAAAGGAAACATCGAGGTTGCAGATTATGTTTTACAAAATTTTGATGAGGATGAGTCATTAGGTATTGCAAAAATATCAAACCATATAAATGACTCAATTTCTTTTCTTGTTGAAAAAAAATTAGATCTATTTTCTAGTACAGTAAATAATAAATAATGAGTTTCAAGTGTGGGATCGTTGGTTTGCCAAATGTAGGTAAATCTACTCTCTTCAATGCATTAACCAATTCAAATAAAGCCCAAGCAGCTAACTTTCCATTCTGTACAATTGATCCAAATATTGGTGTAGTTAGTGTGCCTGATTATCGATTAGAAAATTTAGCCAAAATTTCTAAATCAAAAAAAATTATACCTACTACTATTTCTTTTGTTGATATAGCTGGATTAGTAAAGGGTGCATCTAAAGGTGAAGGTTTGGGAAATAAATTTTTGTCTCATATCAGAGAAGTAGACGCTGTAATACATATGATTAGATGTTTTGACTCTAGTGATATTCAAAATGTAAATCCTACAGTTGACCCTGTTAGAGATCTTGAAATAATTGAGACAGAAATGAAGCTTGCAGATTTAGAGTCCATTCAAAAAAGACTTGAGAAAAATAACAAAAAAAATATTGATGAGGATCAAATTAAAATTCTTCAAAGTTGTTTAGACTTAATTAATAATGATCAAGATTTAGCAAGTTTAAAATCTGAATTTACCAAAAAACAACTAAATTTAAGTGGTTTATTGTCTTTGAAGCCTAAAATATTTGTTTGTAACGTTGATGAGAAAAGTGTTCAAAATGGAAACGGTTACACTAAATCATTCTTAGAAAAATTTGGTTTAGAAAACACTTTGATTGTATCGGCAGATATTGAAAATCAAATCAATGAGTTAGATAGTGAAGAAAGAAAAAACTACATGGAAATGATTGGTTTAAAGGACACTGGCTTGGATATGTTGATACAAAAAGGTTATAAGATTTTAGAATTAGACACTTTTTTTACCTCAGGTCCTGAGGAAACAAGAGCCTGGACTATTCAGAAAAATTGTTTAGCTCCAAAAGCTGCTGGTGAAATACATACTGATTTTGAAAAAGGATTTATTAGGGCTGAGACTATTTCTTATAATGATTTTGTTGAAAATGATGGATGGGTAAATTCTAAAACAAATGGAAAAATGAGACTAGAAGGTAAAGACTATATTGTTAAAGACGGTGACGTTTTAAACTTTCGTTTCAATACGTGACCAGATTCTCTTCATACTAAAATAAACTAAAACTGTTAATATAATTAAATAAACTATTGCTTTAAAACCCATTTTATGACGTGTTTCTAAATGAGGTTCTGCAGTCCACATTAAAAAAGTTGTAACATCTTTTGCCATTTGTTCTACAGAAGCATTAGTACCATCTGAGTATTCTACCAAACCATCAGAAAGTTGATTGGACATTTTAATCTTATTTCCATACATGTATTTATTATAGTAAACACCATCATCTAAAGTCACTCCAGCTGGTGGATCTTCATATCCTTGAAGGAGTGAATAGATGTAATCAACTCCACCACCTCTCGCTTTTACTAAAACAGTCATATCAGGAGGGTATGCTCCACCGTTTGCAGCTTGAGCAGCTTTTTCATTTTCGTAAGGCATCACAAATTTATCCGACAACCTTCCTGGTCTCATAAACATTTCACCATCTGCATTTGGACCATCTTTTACCTCGAAAGATGCTGCAATGGCTTTTGCTTGTTCCACTGAAAATTCAGGCCCACCCTCTTCCACTAAATTTCTATAACTTAGATATTTCATAGAATGACAAGAAGAACAAACTTCTTGATAAACTTGATATCCTCTTTGAAGTGCAGCTCTGTCAAACTTTCCGAAGGGACCCTTAAAACTCCAATCAGTTTTTAA
>CACCJO010000049.1 GCA_902546375.1 uncultured Pelagibacteraceae bacterium | reverse complement strand
AAGTATTAATTTTTTTATAAATTTTGTTTAATAATAATGCCTTATCTTTAACAAATTCCTATATATAATTAAATCAAAATGACAAAGATGTTCAAAAATATTTTAGTTCTATTATTAAGCATTTCCTTAATAACTTTGATTGCTATTTTTAGCATATTATGGACTTTTTCTAATAATATCCCTGATTATAAATTTCTTAAAAATTATAAGCCGCCTGTATCAAGCAAAATGTACTCTGGAGATGGGGATTTAGTTGCTGATTTTTCCAAAGAAAAAAGAATTTTTGTTCCTTACGGCGCGATTCCTTCAAATGTTATTAATGCCTTTTTGTCTGCTGAAGATAAAAACTTTTTTACTCATCCTGGTGTTGATGCAAAAGGTGTTATTAGAGCAACATTTAATAACATCACCAATATTATGACCTCAAAAAGACTTGAGGGCGCTTCTACAATAACCCAACAGGTTGCAAAAAACTTTTTATTAACCAATGAAGTAAGCATAAACAGAAAAATTAAAGAGGCAATTTTAGCGTTTAGAATAGAAAGAGCTTTAAATAAAGAGAGAATTTTAGAATTATATCTTAACCAAATATATTTAGGTAGTGGAGCATATGGTGTTGCTGCTGCGAGCTTGGAATATTTTGATAAGTCAATTAAAGAACTAAATTATGCTGAAGCAGCATTGTTAGCAGCTTTACCAAAAGCACCCAGTAAATATAATCCTTATAACAACATTGATTTAGCAAAATTTAGAAGAGATTTAGTTTTAAAAAATTTGAATCAAAATGGATTTTTAACTCTTGAGAAATATATGGAGTATAAAAATCAAAATATAAACTTGAAAAAAAAGAAAAAAATTTATTTAGAGGATGCACAGTATTATATTGAAGATGTTAGAAAAAATATAATAGATAAACTTACTTACGAGAAAGTTTATAAACAAGGATATAATATTAATACGCCAATAAATTTAAACCTTCAAAAAATTGCAACCGAATCATTAAGAAATGGTCTAATTGCTTACGATCAAAGAAAAGGATGGCGTGGACCAATTACCAATATGAAAAATGATGATAATTGGCATCTGAATGTAGATAAGAAAAATAAATTAGAGAATTCTATCGATTGGGAAATAGCAATCGTTAAAGAAATAGGTCAATTCCAAACAAAAATCGAAACAATAAAAAAATTAAGTGGTTACATAAATTACAATGAAATCTCATGGACTAAAAAAGAGTTTAAAGATTTATTCAAAATCGGTGATTTAATTTATGTTAAGAAAGTTAAAGACACCTCTTATAGTTTAAAACAACTTCCAAAAATAAATGGTGGTATTGTTGTAATGGATCCTTACACTGGACGTGTTTTAGCTTTGAGCGGAGGATTTAGTTTCAAATCAAGTGAATTCAATAGAGCTACACAAGCACTACGACAACCTGGCTCAGCATTTAAACCGTTTGTATATGCATTAGCACTAGAAAATAAATTTACTCCATCATCATTAGTACTTGATGCACCTTTAGTTTTAGACCAAGGAGTTGATTTAAAAAAATGGAAACCGGAAAATTATGGTAAAAAGTTTTATGGACCCTCTACACTTAGAGTTGGGCTTGAAAAATCAAGAAACTTAATGACTGTAAGAATTGCACAAAACTTAGGTGTAGATAAAGTAGCAAAATTTTCTAAAAAATTAAAAATATATGATGACCCTGAGGAACTACTATCAATTTCCCTAGGATCAGCTGAAACAACTCTTTTAAGTTTGACCTCAGCATACTCATCGTTTGTAAATGGTGGAAAATTAATAAGTCCTATCATAATAGATAGAATTCAAGATAGTGAGGGTAATACAATAATTAATAATGAAAATAGAAAGTGCATGAATTGTGATAAAATTTCATTTACTGGAAAAGAATATCCTAAAATTCAAGATAATTATGATCAAGTAATGTCCGAGCAAACGGCTTATCAAATTACAACTTTATTAGAGGGAGTTATAAAAAGAGGAACTGGTAAAAAATTAAGAGATTTACAACTAAACTTGGCTGGAAAAACTGGAACCACTAATGAAAACACTGATGCATGGTTTATTGGCTTTACGTCAAATTTAGTGATTGGAGTATATGTTGGAATGGACAATCCTAAACCATTAGGTAAATTTGAAACTGGATCAAAAGCAGCATTACCAATTTTTAGAGAGTTTATTGAAAAATCAGTCAAAAAATCTGAAGCGAGGCCATTTAAGGTACCTGAA
>CACCJO010000048.1 GCA_902546375.1 uncultured Pelagibacteraceae bacterium | reverse complement strand
TTTTCATTACTTTTTCGGCTAATTCTTTACTAGTTGTATAAAGCCAACATGGTGAGTTATATCCATGTTCAGCTTGTCCTACTAAATCTACCGCAACAATTTCTGGATCAGCTTTAGCATCTGCTATAATTCCAATTTCAGTTGGTCCTGCAAACAAATCAATACCAACTTTTCCATATAAAATTCTTTTAGCCTCAGCTACAAATTGATTTCCTGGTCCTACAATTATATCTGCAGGGGGATTTTTGAATAATCCATTAGTCATTGCTGCAATTGCAGGAACTCCTCCTAAATTTAAAATAACATCTGCACCGCAAAGATCAGCTGTGTATACAATAGTAGGGTGGGCACCAACACCTTCTTTGGGAGGACTACACGCAATAATATTTTTTACTCCAGCAACTTTTGCTGTAGTTACACTCATTACAGCAGATGCAATATGAGCGTATCTTCCACCTGGGATGTAACAGCCTGCTGTATTTACAGGGACTAATTTTTGACCTGCATACAAACCATCAGAAAGTTCTACTTCAAAATCTTGTCCATAATTTTTAAGTTGTGCTTCAGCAAATTTTCTAACCCTTTCAAATGAAAATTGAATATCCTCTTTAGTTTTTTGATCTAAGGTTTTTTTAATTTCCTCAATTTTGTCTTTTGATACTATGATTTCCCCATCATACTTGTCGAATTTTTTAGTTAAATCGATGCAGCCTTGTTCTTTTGTTTTTTCGATATTTTTTAATAAATCTTGAACTATCCCTGTTGTCTTATTATCGTCAGTGGACGAAGTTTTTGGAGACTTTTTTAAATAAGTAATAGCCATTAATACATTTTTATAATTGATGAATTATTTAAGACAAATTTAATTTTATTGCAATCAAACATTTAATCTAGTGCAACAACAGCTGCAGCTATTGATGCTAGTCTAGCAGGCGCTTCATCAGAGCGGCTAGTAATTACCACAGGTACTTTACCACCTACAACTACTCCTGCAGCACATGCACCACTAAAATATATTAACATCTTAACCAATGCATTACCTGTCTCAACACTAGGCACTAATAAAACATCAGCAATTCCCGCAACATCATTTTTAATACCTTTAATAGCTGCAGATTTTTTTGATATACTATTATCAAAAGCCAAAGGCCCAAATACATCGGCATTTAAATTTTCTTTTTTTGCAAGATTTGTAATTTCTTCAGCTTCTTTAGAACTTGGAACACTATCTAAAACTTCTTCTGTGGCAGACAATACTGCAATTTTGGGTTTTTCAATTCCAATTCTATGAGAAAAATTAATTACATTTTTTAAGATATGCATTTTGGTTTTTACATTTGGTAACACATTTAAAGCACCATCAGTAATTATAAGTGGTTTATCATCTTTTTCTAACGTCATATGCCAGATATGACTTAACCTTGTTTTTCCCAACAAGTTGTATTCTCTTTTCAAAACCTCTTTCATTAAAATATCTGTATGTATATGTCCTTTGACTATAATTCTTATTTTTCCTTCACTAGCTAGTTTTGCAGCTATACCTGCAGTATTATTTTCAACTGGTTCATTAATAATTTCATATTTAGAAATATCCCACTTTAAGTCTGCTGCACACTTTAGAATTTCTTTTTCATCTCCTATAAAAATTGGATCAATTAAATTTTCTTTGACCGCATCTTGAACAGATAACATTGGCAATGGTTTCCCAGCATTAACAATTCCAGCTTTCACTCCTTTATTCTTTAGAGCAGCATTTAATAGATTATTTGGAACAATAATTTCTTTATTTGAAAGCATGATTAGTTTTTTAAAATTTCAAATTCTTTTTTAATAATTTTAGACATTTTAATATCTTTTTTTAAATACATTTTATATCTTTTATATTTATTTTGCCCTGGATACATTATTTCTTTTATTCCTTTAACTTTAGGTAGTCGTTTTACTATGATATATACCAACGGTCCACCAGCTGTGGCTCCACATGGTGCTTTTAAAAGTTTATTTGGTACTAATCCAGTTTGTTTCGGAACTCCTAGTGGTTCAAAAATACCTTTTATTTTTGACTCATCAATCTCCATGATCAATAGAGGAAAGATTAGATTTGCATCAAAAAATCATCAGAAACTACCAATAGGTGTTGCTTTAGATAAGTTTGGTAAACCAACAATCGATGCTAACAAAGCACTTAAAGGTGTTCAGTTACCTATTGCAGGATTTAGAGGTTCAGGATTAGCATGGATGGTTGATATATTGAGTGGTGTTT
>CACCJO010000047.1 GCA_902546375.1 uncultured Pelagibacteraceae bacterium | reverse complement strand
CTTTGAGTAATTTAAAAAAAATCTTAAGTATCTTAATATCCTTAAATAATCCTCTTTAATTCTTTTTTCAGGGTTGCCAATAAAGCTAACCTGACCTGTTTCAATATCTTTTTTTCCATTATAAGGATCGAATAAATTTCCATCCAAATCAGCATAAATAGAGTTAATAGTAAAATCTCTTCTCGCAGCATCTTTTTTCCAATCTTTGGAGAATTTTACTTTAGCGTGCCTACCATCAGTAAAAATATCTTCTCTTAGAGATGTTATCTCATACTTATAATCATCTATGATTGCTGTAATTGTTCCATGCTCAATTCCTGACTCATAAAAATTAATATTATTTTTTTTTAAGATTTCAATGACTTCTGAAGGATTTAAATTTGTTGCTAAATCTATATCATCGACTTTCTCATTATTTAATATTTTTCTTAAACAACCTCCCACGTACCTAATCTCACTTTCAGATGAATGAGAATTTATAGCCTCAAAAATTTTTTTCACAGGTGTTGTTAATGAAAGTTTTTTGATATTATTCTTAAATGAGTAAAGGTTTTTTGAGCTCGAGAAGATTTTATTTAAAAAGTTTTTCATATTTGGCTGGGGCGCTAGGATTCGAACCTAGGATGCAGGTACCAAAAACCCGTGCCTTACCGCTTGGCTACGCCCCAATCTAATTTCGTATAACACAAAAAAAAGAATTTATATAGTTTTTGCAACTTTACACCAGCAATTTTTATATTTTCTACTAAATTTTTTTTTAACGTCATCGCATAATTTTTTAGATTTAAAATATGCGACAATTGCAGAACCTGATCCTGTCATTCTTACGAAACTCTTATTTGAGGATTTTTCAAGAAAATTTTTGATATTTTTTAATTTGGGAAACTTAGATAGAGAAATCGCCTCAAGAGAGTTATTGAGTTTTTTCAAATTATCAAAGATAAACATTTTCTTAGAGGGTTTATTAAATCTGGGTTTTGAGAATTTTTTAACACTTGAATATATCTCTTTTGTCGAACACCCAAAGCTAGGTTTAACAATAAGTGCATAAAATTTTTTACAGTTTTTAAACTCTTTAATCTCATTATTAGATTTAAGAATTGTAAAAGTAGAATTAAGACCCAGAGCTACATCTGAACCTACTGATTTACAAATTAAACTTAATTGTCCTCTGCTGGGATTAATAAACTTTTTCTTAATCAAATATTTTAATATATTTGCTGCATTCATTGATCCACCTCCTAATCCAGATTTTGATGGAATATGTTTGTTAACTTTTATCTCAAACTTGTGACCTGTAATTAATTTTTTTTTCTCTAGAATATTTAACAACTTTGAAATTGTATTTTTCTTGTGAATATTTTTTGAATATTTTCCATTAAATGAAATAATATGTTTTTTAGATTGAATTTCTTTAATAAGAATAACATCGTATAACGAGACAAAACCTACTATACTCTCAATCTTGTGTAGTCTTGAGTTTTTTCCAGTAACGTTAAGAGCTAAATTAATTTTAGCGAATGACTTTATCCTGGAATAGCCCATCTTAGAGTCCTTTAATTATTTTTGAATTTATTTTTTGTAATAATTCCTCATCTACATCCTCCATTTTAAATACACTTTTCCAAAAATACCTTGCTTGAATTTTTCTACCCAACATCCAAAGAATATCTCCATAGTGATCATTTACTATCGCATCATCTGGCATTAATTCTACAGCTCTTTTTAAATATGTTTCTGCTTTTATGTAGTCTTTTGTTAAATAATAAGCCCAACCAATTGAGTCTATTATATATGGATCATTCTCAGTTAAAGAATATGCTTTCTCTAACATTTCCATTGCTTCTTCAATTTTGTAATCTCTCTCCAACCAAGAGTATGCTAAATAATTAAGAACATAAGCATCATCAGGATCAATTTCTAAAGAAGAAAGCATGTCTCTATCTGCTTCTTCATAATTTCCCATTCGTTCATTGCTCGCTCCTCTTCTATAAAATAAATCTGATTTAACTTCTAAATCGTCGCCGACTATTCCTAGGACTATTGTGTAATATTTTATAGCTTGTTCGTACTCTTTTGCATTTTTATAAAAATTAGCAATATCAAATAAGATTTTTTCATTTGGTTTTTCAATTTTTTCAAAATTAGACTTAATAAATTTTAATGAATCTTTTGTGCTACTTTCTTTTGAAATAATTTGAGCTTCTTTTTTTAATCTATACCAATAATAGAAATCATCTTCTTTTTCAAATTCTTGTATAATTTTTTTAACTCGATCAA
>CACCJO010000046.1 GCA_902546375.1 uncultured Pelagibacteraceae bacterium | reverse complement strand
TTATTTGAATATCTACACTTTTAATATGTAGATAATTCGATCTTAAATATTTTTCTTTTTTACACATCTCAATATAAAACTCTGCTTCTCTTTTAAGCTTTAAAATAGGAAAAGCTCCTCTACCACCTTTTATTTCTAAAGATATAGAATCATCACCATAGAATTCGTCCAAATTTGTTTTGCTAATCAAGTCCGAACAATCTCTAATATTGGTAAAATTATTTTTTTTTAGTAGGGCATAAACTGAGCTTAAATACTTATTACTCACTAAAATGTTAATATTTTTTTTAAAATTATTTAAATCTTCGGGAGAAATTACCTCTATCCCATCTACGTTTTCTCCTTTTCTTCTAACATCACTGTCACAAAAAAAGTCTACTTTGATGTTATTTTTTCTTAAAAAATATAGTGAAATTTTACCCATTAGACCTGCTCCATAAAGTACTAAGGTTTCTGAATTTTTATTTAAGTTATTTTTTAAATTTTCTATGCTCTGATCCATACGTAACACGTGTTTATGTTCAATTATTGAACATTTTACCCTATATTATTTTAAAAATCTATCTTATATTTCTTAAGAATATCAATGCCTTTTTTGTAAGAACTATAATCAACAATATCATCAGTTTCAAATGTAATGCTGAATGCTTCTTCAAGTGCAGATATTAATGTCATATGACCTATAGAATCCCACTCTGGAACTCCATTATATTTGAGTTCATCATTGAAATCATCTATTTTAATAGATAAGGCAGACGTAAAAACTTTTTGATAGGTATCTAGGTTACTCATAAGTCTTTAAAATTTTTCAAAACAGTATTTACGATTTTTTCTGCTGAAAGTCCATGTTTATTTTTTAGATAAGAATAACTTCCACCTTTTGAATAGATGTCATCGATACCAATAAATATTTGTTTAGGTCCTCCTCCAATACTAGATTTAAATTCTGAAATTGAACTTCCTAATCCACCTATAATATTGTGCTCTTCAATAGAAACGATTAATCTTTTATCAAAAGATTTTTTTACAGCCTCTTGATCAAGAGGTTTTATTGTATGCATATTTATGACTTCACATGAAATTTTATGTTTTTCTAATTCGTTTGCTGCAATTAAACTTTCGTAGACACTTGCACCTGATGAAAAAATTGTTATATCTTTCCCTTCCTTTATTTTGATGGATTTTCCAATTTCAAAATTATAATCACATTTATTTACTATTGGATTATTTGATCCTCCAGTTAATCTTATATATGTTGGATTATTTGATTTAACTGCTGCCTCAAGAGCTTTGATTGTTTCAAGAGAATCTGAAGGCGAAATTATCGTAATTCCTGGGACTGAACGTAATATTCCAATATCTTCTATACAACAGTGAGTAAATCCAAGTGTTCCTAAAACTAATCCACTAGCAATACCAACCATGCAAACTTTTTTATTCATATATCCAAGATTGACTTTAATTTGTTCACAGCATCTTATTGTTTGAAAAGGAGCAAATGTAGTTGTTATTACATTATAATTTTCACTTGCAAGTCCAGATGCTACTCCTATCATATTTTGTTCAGCAATACCCAGATCTAAATATTTATCTGGATATGTTTTTCTATATCTGTCAAGCCCAGCTGATGTAGAGACATCACATGTCAAAACCATCAAATTATCAATTTGTTTTGCTAAATCCATTGCGGCAATTCCAAGTGTCGCCCTTGGGCCAATAGTTGACCATATTTTAATATTTCTCTCATTAATTTCCATGATTTTAACTTAACTCCTTAAGACCTTTCTCATACATGGATTTAGTGAGTACAGAATGATGCCAATCATTATTATTTTCAGAGAAAGAAAAGCCTTTTCCTTTTATTGTTTTTGCTATTAAAGCTTTTGGTTTTTTTATACTCTTAGCTTTTTCAAAATATTCTAATAATTCAGACACGTTGTGCCCATCAAGCTCTACAGTATGCCATCCGAAACTTGACCATTTATCTTTGAGACTTTCAGAATTCATAATTTGTGAATTAGAACCAGTTTGCTGAAATCCGTTGTTATCAATTATAGCATATAAATTTTCTAGATTAAAATTTGGTGCAGCCATTGCTGCTTCCCATACAGAGCCCTCATTGCATTCTCCATCGCCAAGGATTACATAAACATTTGTTTTTTTTTGTTTTTTTATTGATGCTATTGCAAGACCTATACCGATTGACAAACCCATACCTAAAGACCCATTAGAAAAATCTATGCCAATTTCTTTATTTAAAACTGGATGGCCTAACAAATTTGAACCAT
>CACCJO010000045.1 GCA_902546375.1 uncultured Pelagibacteraceae bacterium | reverse complement strand
TAGCTTCAACTTGCACTACTGATAAATTATATAAACCTTTTGAATTTTTGGTTTCTATCAATGAAATCATTTTTTTTGATTTATTAATTTTCCATTTAGTATTTAATAAAGATTTTTTTGCATCATCTGGAGTTTTTGAACCTCTTATAATTTTTATTACTTTATCTAAATTCTCAACGGATACTGATAGACCAATTAAGATATGCGCTCTATCTTCTGCTTTATTGAGATCAAATTTTGTTTTCTTGAGTACAACATCCTCTCTAAATTTTAAAAAATTCTCTAAAAATTCTTTAAGATTACAAGTCTTTGGCTTCCCATCTACAATTGCAAGAGTATTAAACCCAAATGAACTTTCTATTTGAGTGTTCTTGTATAATTGTCTTTTAACAGTCTCTGGTTCAACGCCTGTTCTTAAATCTATCGAGACTCTTATACCTTCTCTGTTGGACTCATCTCGTATATCTCTAATACCCTCTATTTTCTTTTCTCTAACTAATTGTGCTATTCTCTCATTCAAAACAGATTTATTAACTTGATAAGGAATAGAATTTATAACTAATCTATCTCTACCATTTTTAAGAGTTTCGTTTGATATTTCACCTCTAATTTTAAAAGAGCCTCTACCTTTGTTATAACCCTGCTTAATAATATCTTTACCAATAATTACACCACCTGTAGGAAAATCAGGTCCAGGTATGTGCTTCATTAAATCTTTAATCTTTATATCTTTGTTATCAATTAAAGCTAATGTACCATTAATAATCTCTCCTAAATTATGAGGCGGAATACTTGTCGCCATACCAACAGCAATACCCCCAGCTCCATTTACTAATAAATTTGGAAATTGCGCAGGTAATACAGATGGCTCTTTTTCTGTTTCATCATAATTACTTTTAAAATCAATTGTATTTTTTTCAATATCATCAATTAAAAATTGTGAGACTTTTGATAATCTCGTTTCTGTGTATCTCATAGCGGCTGCTGGATCACCATCTATAGATCCAAAATTTCCTTGACCATCCACGAGAGGTAAGCTCATTGAAAAATCTTGGACCATACGAACTAGAGCGTCATAAACTGATTGATCACCATGCGGATGATATTTACCAATTACATCTCCAACTATTCTTGCAGATTTTCTAAATTGTTTCGACCAATCATAACCACCCTTATACATTGCATATAATATTCTTCTATGTACAGGTTTTAAGCCATCTCTAACATCTGGTAGGGCTCTACTAACAATGACACTCATTGCATAGGACAGATAAGATGAACTCATCTCATCATGCATTGAAATTAGTTTTATGTTTTTATCTTTAGAAACTTCGTTTTTTTCCATAATGATTAGAATGGAATATCGTCGTCCATATCATTTTGTACTTGAGATAAATCCTCAGTATTATTTGATGCTTGCGAATTGTCATTAGCTATACCACCACCTGAATTTCCACCTCCAAGCATAGTTAGAGATGAATTATAACCTTGTATAACTACTTCAGTTGAATATTTGTCTTGTCCTGATTGTTCATCCTTCCATTTTCTTGTTGAAATTTGACCCTCAACATAAACTTGAGCACCTTTTTTGAGATATTGTTGAACAACATTTACTAAACCCTCATTAAATACAACTATACGGTGCCACTCAGTTTTTTCTTTTTTTTCACCTGTATTTTTATCTTTCCATGATTGACTTGTTGCAAGACTTAATCTTGCAACGCTTTTTCCATTAACCATTTGCTTGATTTCAGGATCTGCGCCTAAACGACCAATTAAAAGTACTTTATTTAAACTTCCAGCCATAATATTTTAATATTTATTTTATTAGTTAATTAATTTATATCACAATTTTACTCTGAATATTAATTTTATTAGGTCAAAGCAACAAAAATTATGATTAAAAAGATAGTTATAAAGGGAGCAAAAGAACATAATTTAAAAAATATATCTTTAGAAATTCCAAAGGATAAATTTATTGTAATTACCGGACTATCTGGGTCAGGAAAATCTTCATTAGCTTTTGATACAATTTATGCAGAAGGGCAAAGAAGATATGTCGAAAGTTTATCCGCATATGCGAGACAATTTTTAGATAAAATGAAAAAGCCAAATGTAGATCTTATAGAGGGATTAAGTCCCGCGATATCAATAGAGCAAAAAAATACATCCAAAAATCCTAGATCTACAGTTGCAACAGTTACCGAAATTTATGATTATATGAGGGTGTTATATGCTAGAGCTGGTATTCCATATTCGCCTTTCACTGGTAAACCAATTGAGTCACAAACGGTTAGTCAAATAGTAGATAAGAT
>CACCJO010000044.1 GCA_902546375.1 uncultured Pelagibacteraceae bacterium | reverse complement strand
CGCTGTTAAATTAATGATGAAATGGGGATATGAGGGTTCAAAAAAGTTTATTGGTGGTAACCCAGTAGAAAAAATCATTCAATCGCCGAGAGATATAAGTGAAATTTTGGCTGTTGATTTAAATGCATGTAATAATTATTCAAATGGCTCTGAGGCTGCAAAAGTAATTGATCTACCATCGATGCTTATATTTGGAGAATTAGATAAAATGGTTAATTTAGAAGCAGGAAAAAAATTCTCTAATTTGATTAAAAATTCAACTACTCACGTGATTAAAGGATGTGGCCATATGATAATGATTGAAAAAGCATTCGAAATGAGAGAAAAGATTTTAGAATTCTTAAATAAATGAAAAGTTATCCAATAGCTAAATCAAGAAGAGTGAGAAGTACTCCGTATACCTCAAGAATTGAAAATCAAGGTGTGACTGCCTACACAGTTTATAATCATATGCTGTTACCAGCAGCATTTGGATCTTTAGAAGAATCCTGTGATCATTTAAAAAAAAATGTTCAAGTATGGGATGTATCAGCAGAAAGACAGGTTGAAATTTCAGGCAATGATGCAGCGAAACTTGTTCAACTTATGACCTGTAGAGATTTATCCAATTCCAAAATTGGTAGATGTTATTATTGCCCAATAATTGATGAAAGTGGAAATTTAGTAAACGATCCAATTATTTTAAAGCTAGCTGAAGATAGATGGTGGATCTCAATTGCTGACTCCGATGTCATTTTTTTTGCAAAAGGATTAGCATCAGGAAATAAATTCAATGTAAAAATTTTTGAGCCTAATGTTGATATCTTAGCAATTCAAGGACCCAAATCTTTTGATTTGATGGAAAAAATTTTTGGTAAGGAGATAAAAGAGTTAAAATTTTTTGGATTTGATTATTATGATTTTGAGGGTGTAAAACATTTAATTGCTAGATCTGGTTGGTCAAAACAAGGAGGTTTTGAGATCTATGTTGAAAATACTAAATCTGGATTAGATTTATATGATCAACTCTTTGTATTGGGAAAAGAATTTAATGTAAAAGCTGGATGCCCAAATTTAATTGAAAGAATAGAAAGTGGTTTACTTTCTTATGGAAACGATTTTGACAATAATGATAATCCATTTGAATGTGGTTTTGAAAAGTATGTAAATCTAGATAAAGATATAGATTTCTTAGGTAAGGAAAAATTGAAAAAGATTCAAAAAGACGGGATCAAAAGAAAATTAATGGGTGTTCAGATTGATATTAGCAAAATTAATTTAACTAAATCTCTTAATATCAAAGATGAAAAAGGAAATTTAATTGGGGATTTAAGATCTGCCTGTTATTCACCTCATTTTAAAAAGTCTATAGGTATTGCAATGATAAATGAGCCGCATTGTAAAGCATCTGCTACAGGATTATTGGAAATTGATGGAAATTTAATAGCTGTAAAAGTTTGCGATTTACCTTTCATCTAGTATAAACCCTACATCATGAATATAGCAATAGTAGGAGCAACAGGTAATGTCGGAAGAAAAACTCTGGAAGTTCTCGAAAAAAAAGGACTTACTTTAGGAAATCTTTACTTAGTTGCTTCGTCTAAAAGCGCTGGAAAAAAAATTCATTTTCAAGGTAAAGATATTGTGGTGAGTGAATTAGAAAATTTTGATTTTTCCAAAGTTAAAATCGCTTTTTTTGCAGCAGGCGGTAAAATTTCTGAAAAATTTGCTGAAAAAGCAGCCAAGCATTGTTTAGTAATTGATAATTCTAGTTTTTTCAGAATGGATCCGGATGTCCCTTTAATAGTCCCGCAGGTAAATTCAGATGCTTTAAACAATATTAAAAAAAATATTATTGCAAATCCTAATTGCTCAACAGCACAATTAGTAATCGCATTAAAACCGTTACATGATTTATTTGTAATTAAAAGAATAGTTGTTTCAACATACCAATCTGTTTCTGGTGCTGGTAAAGCCTCTATGGATGAACTGATTAAACAAACTAAATTAGCTTTAGAAGGTAAAGATATTAAATCTGAAAATTTTACAAAACCGATTGCTTTTAATGCTATTCCACATATCGATGTTTTTTCAGAAGATGGCTACACGAAAGAAGAGTTAAAAATGAGAAACGAGACTAAAAAAATCTTAGATGATAAAATCGATCTAACAGCAACATGTGTTAGGTTACCAATATCTGTCTCTCACTCGGAGTCGGTAAATATTCAATTTGAGAAATCTTTTTCATTAGAACAAATTAAAAAAGCATTGAATAGTTTTGATGGTTGCAAAGTAATTGATGAAAGAATTGATGGAGGTTACTCGACACCATTAGAGGCAGAAGGAAAAGATGAAACTTTTATTTCAAGGATAAGAGAAGATAAAACAGTAAAAAATGGATTAAATTTGT
>CACCJO010000043.1 GCA_902546375.1 uncultured Pelagibacteraceae bacterium | reverse complement strand
TGAGGAATAAAGTGTTGAAATGATTTCAACTATAGACAAAGCTCCACCAAAATGTGAACTATTTGCGCCAGCTACAAGAGCCATTTCTAGAATATTTTTCCTACAAACTTTTGCAAAACCTTCTATTTCTTGAATCTTGTTTTTATTAGTCATTACATTCCTCCGTCAACTCTTAAAGTTTGACCTGTAACATAACTAGATAAATCAGAGGATAAAAACAAAGCTGCATTTGCAATCTCCTCGGTATTTGCAACTCTTCTTAATGAGAGTTTGGAAACAACATCTTTTAAAATATTTTCTGGTGTATTTTTTCTCATCATATCAGTATCTGTAAGACCTGGGGCTATAGTATTTACTCTTATATTGTATCTACCGAGTTCTCTTGACAAAGTATGTGCTTGAGAAATTATTGCTGATTTAGTTGATGAATATGCATTTCTACCAATATTATTATCAATTGCTGAAGTTGATGAAATATAAATAATCGAACCATTTTTGGTTTTTGTAATTGATTTCAATATATATTGAGTAAATTGTGTCAACGAAAAATAATTAACCTCAAAAATTTTTCTAAGATTCTTAATTGAAGTCATTTGAAATAATGCATTATCTATTATACCAGCATTGTTAATCAATATATCAATGTTTTTTTTTGTTTTTAAAATTGAGGATGCTGCCTTTTCTAAACTATCTTCAAACTCAAAATCAACTTCAACTGGAATAATTTCAACATTATTTTTTTTTGATAACTCTGAATAAAAGTTTTCGAAATCTTTATCAATTTTTCTTACACACGCGAAGGCACTTGCTCCATTTGCTGAAAAAACTTCAAGAATTTTTTTTCCAATACCTCTATTGCAGCCGGTCACTACTGCACATTTATTTTTTAAAAGCATTAAACTTTTTTAACGTAATCTTCCTCAGAAAATATATCTTCAGCAAGAGCAGGTTTAAAAATTGACTGTCCACTATGAGTCATAAATTTTTGGATAAATGATTTGTCCTCTCCTGCTAAGCAAAGATCACTATGTTCTGAGAAATGCTTGATGCTAAATCCTTTTTCAACTATTTCTTTTAAACTTTGTTTAAATATATTTCCGATTTTTATATGCACGTAAGGGCATACTAATACATCCCCAATAGGAGTGACATATAGTCTATTAACTGTTGTGCAGCCTAAAATCTTCTCATGGTTTCTATCAAATGGATTCCAAACGTTTCTCACTAAATTTTTATACTCTTTTCTTATTTTTCTTAAGTATTCTCTATCCTTATCATCACAGATGATTTCCTCAGCTTTCTGCCACATGCCAGCCGGAACGGCAACATTAAGTAATGTTTTATAATTCTGATCTTTTGAATAATCTAACAATTGTTTTAAATGATCAGTATGAGCATTATAATGACCTACTGTTATATTTAAATATGGGTCCATTCCGTGCTTTTGCACAAACTTGAGGCCTTCCATTGCTCTACGCCATGAGTCCTTTCTTCCTCGTATCTCATCGTGGATTTTTTCATCCATACTATCTATGCTTACTGATACTCTACTAACATTGGCTTCAGCTAATCTTTTAGCCATTGCATCGTCCAAGTAGTATCCATTTGTGGTCAAATACATATAGAATCTTTCTGGCCTAATTGCTTCTAATACTTTAAAAAGTTTTTTCGGTTGTAGCAATAACTCACCACCTTGAAGGTCAAATTCAAAATATCCTAGCTCATCTGCTTGATCAGCTAAATTTGCGATTGCGTCATAATCTAAATATTCTTTTACATGATCACCTTTGGGAGAATTTGTGAAGCAATACTTGCATCTTAAATTACAAGCATTATTAAAATTTAGGTCTATGCCTCTTGTTTTAGTTCCAACTCTACCATTATTTTTTTGAACATAATCATAAAAATCTTTTAACTTTTTAACTAATCTTGGTTTTTTTAAAAGTGATGAGGATATTGGCATTTACTTGTTAACTCATTATTTAATTTTATATTTAAGAATTTCATCTGGTAGTATCAAATTAAATTCTGCTTTGCAAGCCATATGTTCATTTACAATACCAACGCCCTGACAACTGGCTATACCCCTCTTAAAACTATTTACTTTGGTTTCTATAAACATTCGATCTCCTGGTATTATTTTTTTAATAAATTTTAAATTGTTCGCAGATGTGAGATACATAATTTTTCCAATATTATTTGGTAAAGTCAAAATTGAAAGGGATGCCATTTGAACAAGAGATTCTATTTGAAGCATACCAGGAACGTTTGGATCTTCAGGCCAATGAACTTTAAAAAACCATTCTTTATTTGTAAAATCTTTATATCCTTTTGAACTTACACCGGGAATTACTTCCTCTGCATAATCAATCATTAAATATGGATCCCTATTTTGTTGATAATCTAATATCTTTTTTTTATCTAAAATTAATTT
>CACCJO010000042.1 GCA_902546375.1 uncultured Pelagibacteraceae bacterium | reverse complement strand
AAAGCCTATATCTACTGGAACTTTTTTAGTTCCAATCATAAGGTCAATTGTATGTGAATGACCACCAAAGTGATCTTCTTTTTCAAATAGATCTACGTGATTCTTTTTTGAGAGATAATAAGCAGCACTTAATCCTGAAATGCCTGAACCAACTACAGCAATTTTCATCAATAATTATGCTGCATCTTCTTTAAATTCATCCATGCTAGGACATGTGCAAAAAATATTTTTATCACCATAAACATTGTCTACTCTTGCAACTGGTGGCCAAAATTTATTTACTTTTAAAAATTTAGCTGGATAAGCGGCCTCTTCTCTAGAATACTTGTGTGTCCAATTATCTGAAGCTAACTCAGTATCAGTATGAGGAGCGTTTTTAATTGGATTATCAACTTTATCAAATTTACCAGTTTTAATTAGATCAATTTCTTGTTTAATCTTAATTAAGGTGTCACAAAACCTATCTAGCTCTGACAAGGTCTCACTTTCTGTAGGTTCAATCATCATTGTTCCAGCTACAGGCCAAGACATTGTTGGTGCATGAAAACCAAAATCAATTAATCTTTTTGCGATATCTTCCTCAGTGACACCCGTTTCTGATTTGATTGACCTAATATCAATTATACATTCGTGAGCAACATTACCGTTTGAACCTTTGTATAAGATTGGATAATGATCTTTCAGTCTTTCAGCAATATAATTTGCATTTAGTATCGCAACTTTAGAAGCTAGTTTTAATCCCTCTGATCCCATCATTTTTATATACATCCAAGAAATTGACAAAATACTTGAGCTTCCCCATGGAGCAGCAGACACAGCTCCAATTCCCGTTGCTGGACCACAATCTTTTACAACTGGATGATTAGGCAAATAAACTTGTAGATGTTTTTTACATGCAATAGGTCCCATACCTGGTCCACCCCCACCATGAGGGATACAAAATGTTTTATGTAAATTTATATGACAAACATCCGGACCAAAATTTCCAGGTTTAGCGATACCAACTAATGCATTCAAGTTTGCCCCGTCCATATAAACTTGCCCACCATGTTTATGAATTAGTTCACATATATCCATAATTTTTTCTTCAAATACTCCATGAGTAGATGGATATGTGACCATCAAAGCTCCTAAATTTTCTGAATGAAGCTCTGCTTTTTTCTTTAAATCATCAAAATCAACATTACCTTCTTTATCACAATTAACTACAACCACTTTCATTCCAACCATTTGTGCACTAGCAGGATTGGTTCCGTGTGCAGAGCTTGGTATTAAACATATGTTTCTATTTTTTTCACCTCTATCTAAATGATATTTTCTAATTACCATTAGTCCTGCATATTCGCCTTGGGCGCCCGCATTTGGTTGAAGTGAAACTCCCGAAAAACCAGTAATTGATCTTAACCAGTTTTTTAAATCTGTGAATAATGTTCTATATCCCTCCATCTGCTCAATAGGTACAAATGGATGGGGCTCAGCTAATTCTCTCCAGGAGATAGGTATCATTTCTGCAGTGGCATTTAATTTCATAGTGCAAGAGCCTAACGCTATCATGGTTCTGTTAAGAGCTATATCCTTATCCTCTAACTTTTTAAGGTATCTGAGCATTTCTGTCTCAGAACGATATGAGTTAAAAACAGGATGTTCTAAATATTTAGAAGTTCTCAGTAAACTTTTTGGTAAATTGGGTAAACTTACTGTTGGATCTTCTTTTTTTATGGATTCTGCTGCATTAAAAATTTTTAATAGTTGATTTACTCTATATACATTTTTCTTCTCATCAAAAGAAACAGCAAGCATTTCAGAGTTTACTTTTCGAATATTAACTTTTTGATTTAAAGCATTTTTATAAATTTGATCAGTCTTTTCTTTGGTAATAATTGTAACAGTATCAAAAAAGTAATCAGAATATATTTCATATCCAGATTGTTTTATTTTATCAGCGAAATTTTTTGCTAATTGAGAAACTCTTTCAGAAATTTTCTTAATTCCATCTGGACCATGATAAATAGCATAGGCTGCTGATACTATAGCTAACAATGCTTGAGCGGTACAAATATTACTTGTAGCTTTGTCTCTTCTGATGTGCTGCTCTCTAGTCTGTAGTGACAATCTATAAGCCTTGTTTCCATGCCTATCTACTGAAACGCCAACTATTCTACCTGGCATAGATCTTTTGTATTCATCTTTTGTTGCAAAAAATGCTGCATGTGGTCCTCCATAACCCATTGGAATACCAAATCTTTGTGAACTACCAACTGCAATATCAGCGCCAAGTTCTCTCGGTGTTTTAAGCTTTGCAAGCGCAAGAAGATCGCAAGCTAAAATAGCTTTACCATTTTTTTTATGAATTTTGCTTATTGCCTCGCTTGGATCTTTAATATCTCCCAAAGTTCCAGGATACTGCAATATTCCACAAACTATATCCTCTTTTAATTGTTCTAAAACTTTATCTTCATTTCCAACAAGAACTTTGAGACC
>CACCJO010000041.1 GCA_902546375.1 uncultured Pelagibacteraceae bacterium | reverse complement strand
AGCGTTATATAGAGTTCCACTTCCAAAAAAAAACGAGACTAAGAAAGCTATTCTTGAAACTTACACAAAAGAATATTCTGCCGAATATCAATCTCAAGCATTAATTGATCTTGCAAAAAAACTTAAAAATAAAATATCTAATCTAAATCAAATAAGAAAAATTGATATTTATACCAGTCATCATACTCATTATGTGATTGGCACAGGTGCAAACGATCCTCAAAAAATGGATCCAAATGCAAGTAGAGAAACGTTAGATCATTCAATAATGTATATATTTACTGTAGCTTTAGAAGATGGTAGTTGGCATCATGTAAAATCTTATTCGAAAGCCAGAGCAAAAAGAAAAAGTACAATTAAGATATGGAGATCAATCAAAACCCATGAGGATAAAAAATGGACCAAAAGATATCATGACCCAAACCCCAGAAAAAAAGCTTTTGGTGCAAAAGTCATAATTACCCTTAAAAATGGAAAAAAAATTACCGAAGAACAAGGAGTTGCGGATGCTCATCCTTATGGCTCAAGACCATTCAAGAGAAAAAATTATATAAACAAATTTTTAACACTTACCGAGAATATTTTAGATAAAAAAGAAATTGAAAGATTTTTAAAAACTGTGCAAAACTTAAGAAAACTAAAGTCAGGTCAATTAGATAGATTGAATATTATTGTTAAAAAGAGCAAAATTAAACGAAATTTAAAAAAAGGAATTTTTTAATGCATTTTGTTGAAAAAGAACCAATACAAAAAAGAAAAGATTTAACAGATAAATTAAAATCTAAAAAAATATTAAGAGTTCCTGGTGCTTATAATCCTTTAACAGCAAAATTAATTGAGGAGATTGGTTATGATGCTGTTTATGTTTCAGGAGGTGTTATGGCAAATGATCTTGGATTTCCTGATATTGGATTAACCACACTGCAAGATGTTAGTACGCGGTCGTACTTAATTTCTAGAGTTACAAATCTTCCTACAATTGTAGATATAGATACAGGATTTAAATCATGTAAAGAAACTATAGAAACTTTTGAAGAGTTTGGAATTACTGGAGTTCATTTAGAGGATCAAATTGAAAGAAAAAGATGTGGACACCTAGATAATAAAGAATTGATATCCGCTGATGCAATGGTGAAAAAAATTAAAGAATGTGTTTCTGCAAAAAAGGATGAAAATTTTAAGATTATTGCAAGATCCGATGCAAAAAGTGTAGAGGGTATTGATAAAATGATCGAGAGATGCAAGGCTTATATTGATGCTGGAGCAGAAATTATTTTTCCTGAGGCGCTTCATGATGAAAAGGATTTTGAAAAAGTTAGAAAAGAATTATCGTGTTATTTGTTAGCCAATATGACTGAATTTGGAAAAACTAAATTATTAAATTATAAACAATTAGAGGAACTGGGTTACAACATTGTTATTTATCCTGTTACAACTCAAAGGTTAGCAATGAAAAACGTTGAGGATGGTTTGAGGGACATTTATGCAAATGGACACCAAAACAACATTATTGATAAAATGCAAACTAGAAAACGTTTATATGATCTTGTGGATTACGAGAAATATAATAGTTTAGATGAAAAAATTTATAACTTTAACACCGATGGTCACGAATAATGAGTGATGATATTAAAAAAGGCTTATTAGGAATTGTTGTAGACGAAACAGAAGTCTCAAAAGTAATGCCTGAAATTAACTCTCTAACTTATAGAGGTTATGCTGCTCAAGATCTTTGTGAATATTGTAGATTTGAGGAAGTGGCTTATCTTATTTTAAATAAAGATTTACCGAATACTATTCAGCTCAGAAAATTTGAAAAGGAAGAGAAAAATAATAGAGAATTATCTAAGGATTTATACTCGGTTATAAAAAAAATGCCTAAAAAATCTCATCCTATGGATGTGGCTAGAACAGCCGTGAGCATTATGGGTTTAGAAGACAAAGAAACAACTGATTCCTCTCCTGAAGCAAATATGAGAAAAGCAATTAGAATCCTTGCAAAAACTCCTACTGCATTAGCTGCTTTCTACAGAATTAGAAAAGGTAAAAAAATTATCAAACCCAAAAAAAATTTAAATATAGCAGAAAACTTTTTTTATATGTGTTTTGGAAAAGTACCTCAAAAAGAAATAGTAAAAGCTTTTGATGTGTCTTTAATATTGTATGCAGAGCATAGCTTTAACGTTTCAACTTTTACTGCAAGAACTATTACCAGCAGCTTGTCTGATATTCACGGTGCAATTACTGGGGCAATAGCAAGTTTAAAAGGTCCATTACATGGAGGGGCTAATGAAGAAGTAATGCATATGATGAACAAAATTAAGGATCCTAAAAACGCTCTTAAATGGATAAATGATGCCTTAGATAACAAAGAAGTTGTTATGGGTTTTGGCCATAGAGTTTACAAAAGTGGAGACTCAAGAGTTCCTACAATGAGAAAATATTTCGCTAAAGTAGCAAAAATTAAAAAAGATAAGAAATTTGAAAAAATCTATGACATTGTTGAAAAGGTAATGATAGAAAGAAAAAACATTCATCCAAATGTGGATTATCCGACAGGACCAACCTATCATTTGATGGGATTTGATACAGATT
>CACCJO010000040.1 GCA_902546375.1 uncultured Pelagibacteraceae bacterium | reverse complement strand
TCTTATAAGAACTTTTTATTTTTTTTTTATTAACTTTAATTTTGCCTGATCTTAAAGTTTTTTCAATTAATCCTTGAGGAATTTTTCCTATTGTATTACGTATCCATCTGTCAATACGCATATTATTACACGTTGAATCAACGATGTAACTTTTCAACATAAAAAATATTATTTTGAATCAGTAACTGGTTTTTTATCTTCTTTTTTTTCAAGCTCTTTTGAAGCGGATTTTTTCTTTTTATCAACTTTTTTTGCTTCAACATCTCTGTCTACAAACTCAATAATTGCCATTGGTGCATTATCACCATATCTGAAACCAGCTTTAATTATTCTTGTGTAACCACCTGATCTTTTCTCGTATCTTTTTGATAAAGTCTTTTTAACTTTGTTTGCAGATTTAATATCTTGTAATTGGGAAACTAAAGCTTTTGTGTTATGAAGAGTATCTCTCTTTCCTAATGTAATAATCTTATCCGCCTGAGGTTTTAAAAACTTTGCCTTTGGTAATGTTGTTTTAATTTGCTCATATTTTATCAGAGAGTTAAGCATGTTTTTTAACAATGCTTTTCTGTGCTCAGATGTTCTATTAAGCTTTTTATTAGCAAAACCATGTCTCATTTAGATTGCTTCCTCGAGTTTTTTAGACATTTCAGCAATATTATCTGGTGGCCAATTTGGTATTTCCATACCCAAATACAATGACATTCCTGTTAAAACCTCTTTAATTTCATTGAGTGATTTTCTTCCAAAATTTGGTGTTCTAAGCATTTCCCCTTCAGACTTTTGCACAAGATCACCAATATAAATTATGTTATCATTTTTTAAACAATTCATTGAACGTACAGATAATTCCAATTCATCAACTTTTCTTAACAGATTTTTATTAAATTCTGGCTCTGTTGAAACTTCTTTAACGGGTGCCTCTACTGGCTCATCAAAATTAATAAACATTTTAAGTTGGTCCTGGAAAATTCTTGCAGAATAAGCAACCGCATCTTCTGCTGAGATTGAACCATCTGTTTCAACTTCCATTGTAAGTTTATCATAGTCTAGAGCTTTACCTTCTCTTGCAGTGCTTACAGAATAAGAAACTTTTTTAACAGGACTATATAAAGAGTCTATAGCAATCAATCCTAAAGGTGGTTCCTCAGGTTTATTTAGTTCTGCTGGAACATACCCTTTTCCAGTATTAACATTCATTTCCATATGAAAACTTGTATTTTCATCTAAATTACAAATTACTAATTCAGGATTTAAAATTTCAACATCTGCTACAGGGGTTATATCTGATGCTTTAATTTCACCAGGACCTTTTGCATCTAAAATAAGTTTTTTAGTTCCCTCTGAAGATGACTTTAATGCCAAAGATTTTACATTTAACACTATATCAGTTACATCCTCTCTCACACCTTTGATAGAAGTAAATTCATGTAGTACACCATCAATTTGTATGGATGTTACTGCTGCTCCCCTAATTGAAGATAATAAAATTCTTCTTAATGAATTACCCAAAGTTAAACCATAACCTTTTTCTAATGGCTCAGCTACTATTTTAGCTTTAGATAAATCATCACTCATTTGTACATCAATTTTTGATGGTTTAATTAGTGATTTCCAATTTTTGATATTTACATTTTCAGTTTCCATTAAACTCTCCTTTTTTTTGGTGGCCTAGTACCATTGTGTGGCATCGGTGTTGTATCTTTAATTGATAAAATTTTAAATCCTCTTGCTTGTAAAGCTCTCAAAGCTGTTTCTCTTCCTGAACCAGGTCCTTTAACTTCAACGGATAATGTTTTCATACCAAATTCTAATGCTTTTGATGCAGCTGCATCAGCAGCAATTTGTGCTGCATATGGTGTAGATTTTCTAGAACCCTTAAAACCTTTTTGGCCTGCTGAAGCCCATGAAATAACATTTCCATTTGTATCCGCGATAGAGATAATAGTATTATTGAATGTCGACTGAACATATGCAATACCGCTCAAAATATTCTTTTTAACTTTTTTCTTTTTGGAGTAAGAACTTTTTTTAACTTTACTTACACTCTTTTCACTTTTTTGGTCTTTCTTTTCAACCTTGTCAACTTTAGCCATGTTATTTTTTCAATGGTGTTAATTTTTTACCGGCAATTGCAATTGCCTTACCTTTTCTCGTTCTTGCATTACACCTAGTTCTTTGACCTCTAACTGGTAGTTTTTTTCTGTGTCTAGATCCTCTGTAGCAAGCTAAATCTATTAATCTTTTAATACTTAATGAATAATCTCTTCTCAAATCTCCCTCAACTTTAAAATTTTGATCAATGTATTCTCTTATTTTCAGGATCTCATCATCGGTCAATTGGTTCACTCTTTTTTCTTTTGGAATTTTTAATGATGAACAAATTTGTGAAGAAAACTTATCTCCAATTCCATAAATATAGGTAAGACCTACGTGAACAAGTTTGTCCTGTGGAATATTTATACCTGCAATACGAGCCATATATTTAGTGATAATTTTCAGCCTTTTATATAAGATGATCTTTTAAAGTCAACGGGTTAAAGATTGAGAAAACTGTTGATTTTAGCCGTTATTTCTTCAATTTTAGAACTTCCATCTAGTTCATAAAAATTAG
>CACCJO010000039.1 GCA_902546375.1 uncultured Pelagibacteraceae bacterium | reverse complement strand
AAAAGCTTTTTTTGCAATCTCTACTGCTTGATCTAAATCACTTGAGGACGCAAGTCTTACTTGCTTTTCCTGTTCACCAGTAGCGGGGTTAAAAACTTTTCCTTTTTTATCTGAACTTCCGGGAATTATCTTTCCACCTACAAAATGTTCAATTAATTTCATGAATAGGATCTTTTAGAGTAAAAATTCTTATTAGTCTATTGTTTAAATATTAGCTGTTGCTAACATTTTCTTTATTTCAGCAATTGCCTTTGCAGGGTTTAAGCCTTTAGGGCATGCACTAGTACAGTTCAAAATAGTATGACAACGATACAATTTAAGTTCATCAGCTACTTTTTTTAATCTAGCTTGTCTTTCCTCATCTCTACTATCGATAATCCATCTATAAGCTTGTAATAAAACTGCTGGTCCTAAATACTTATCTCCATTCCACCAATAACTTGGGCAAGAAGTAGAACAACAAGCACACATAATACATTCATAAGCACCATCAAGCTTAGCTCTATCTTCTTTTGACTGAATTAATTCAGCTGATTCAGATTTTGAACTCGATTTTAACCATGGCTCAATAGATTTATATTGCTTGTATAATCCATCTAAATCTCCGATTAGGTCTTTTTTAACTTTTAAGTGTGGCAACGGATAAATATCAATATCTCCATCAATATTTTCATGAGGAGTTGTGCAAGCAAGACCATTTTTGCCCCCCATGTTCATTGCACAGGATCCACATACACCGTGAGCACATGATCGTCTGTAAGCAAGAGTGGGGTCTATTTCATTTTTAATTTTATTTAAAATATCTAATACTTTAGATGGGCAGTTATCCATATCGACCTCATATGTGTCTATTCTCGGACCTTCTCCTGATGATGGATCCCATCTATATACATTAACTTTTCTTAAATTTTTTGAGCCGGTTTTGTCCTTAAAATATTTACCTTTTTTTGTTTTGGAATTCTCAGGTAAACTGATTTGCACCATTAATATACTCTCTCCTGAGGTGGAAAATACTGTACTTCATTGGTTAACGTAGACTTATGAACATCTCTATAACTTATTTTTGATTTTTTTCCATCACACCAAGCTAATGTATGTTGCATAAACTTCTCGTCATCTCTTTTTGGATAATCCTCTCTAGCATGAGCTCCTCTGCTTTCTTTCCTATTATAAGCTGAGTCAACTGTCACAACAGCTTGTCTAATTAAATTATCAAATTCTAAAGTTTCTACTAGGTCGGTATTAAATATTAATGATTTATCTTTAACCGATAAAGAGTCCAATCCATCAAATGTTTGTCGTATTTCATCAACACCCTCTTTAAGTGTTTTCTCAGTTCTAAAAACCGCACATTTTGATTGCATTGTTTTTTGCATGGACAGTCTTAGTTCAGCAGTACCAATATTTCCATCAGAGTTTCTAATCTTATCGAAACGATCTAAACATTTTTGAGTTTCTGACTCATTGATCTCCTCATGTGGTGTACCAGGTTTAACTAGTTCAGCAGCTCTTTTTGCAGCTGCTCTTCCAAAAACAACAAGATCAATTAAAGAGTTAGACCCCAATCTATTTGCTCCATGAACTGAAACACAAGCTGCTTCTCCTATAGCCATAAGTCCTGGAACAGTTTTTTCAGAACCATTTACAGTCAAAACTTCTGCTTTATAATTAGTTGGTATACCACCCATATTATAATGAACTGTGGGTACAACTGGAATTGGTTCCTTAGTAACATCTACATTAGCAAATAATCTTGCTGCATCTGTTATACCTGGCAATCTACTTTCTATAATTTCTTTATCTAGATGACTTAAGTTCAAATGAACATGGTCTTGATCTTTTCCAACTCCTCTTCCTTCATTAATTTCAATTGACATTGACCTACTTACAACATCACGTGATGCTAAATCCTTAGCTTTAGGCGCGTATCTTTCCATAAATCTTTCACCTTTAGAATTTGTAAGATAACCTCCTTCACCTCTCGCACCCTCTGTTATTAAGGTACCGTGTCCATAAATTCCGGTTGGATGAAATTGTACAAACTCCATGTCTTGTAATGGAAGACCTGCTCTTAACACCATTGCATTTCCATCACCAGTACATGTATGAGCAGATGTTGCAGAATAGTAAACTTTTCCATAGCCACCTGTAGCTATAATAACAATATGAGATCTAAATCGATGAATAGTTCCATCATTTAAATTCCATGCTATCAATCCTTTACATTCCCCATCTTTCATTAAAAGATCGAGAGCAAAATACTCAATAAAAAACTCTGTCTTATGTTTTAAAGCTTGACCATATAGAGTATGCAAAATTGCGTGTCCTGTTCGATCAGCTGCAGCACATGTTCTTTGGACTATTCCATTTCCATAATTTTTGGTCATACCACCAAAAGGTCTTTGATAAATTTTGCCATCCTCTGTTCTGCTAAATGGGACACCGTATTTTTCCAATTCAATAACCGCCTTAGGGGCTTCTTTGCAAAGATACTCAATGCTATCTTGGTCTCCTAACCAATCTGCTCCTTTTACAGTGTCATACATATGCCACCGCCAATCGTCTTCGCCCATGTTTCCAAGGGCAGCTGAAATTCCACCTTGCGCAGCAGAAGTATGACTTCTTGTTGGAAATACTTTTGAAATACATGCAGTTTTTAATCCTGCTTCACTTAAA
>CACCJO010000038.1 GCA_902546375.1 uncultured Pelagibacteraceae bacterium | reverse complement strand
ATTTTTGAAAAAGATTTAAAAGTCAAAAAGCCCTGGGTGTTTAATGATTAAAGTAAAAAAAAGAAGAGTGTTATTGCTACCAGGTGATGGAATTGGTCCTGAAGTTATTGCAGAAGTTAAAAAAGTAATCAATTGGTTTAATGATAAAAAATCTTTAGATTTTGAAATCGATGAGGATTTAGTTGGAGGAATTTCATTTGATAAGCATGGAACACCTCTTACTGATGAAGTTTTTTATAAAGCATTAGAGAGCGCTGTGATAATGCTAGGTGCAGTTGGGGGACCAAAGTGGGATGGTGTAGAATTTTCAAAAAAACCTGAGAGAGCCCTTTTAAAACTTAGAAAAGAACTAAAACTTTTTGCTAATTTAAGGCCAGCAATATGCTTTGAACAATTAGTAAATGCTTCAACTTTAAAACCAGAAATTGTATCAGGTTTAGATATTTTAATAGTTAGAGAATTAACTGGTGGAGTATATTTTGGTGAACCAAGAGGAATTAAACCAATAGAAAATGGAGAAAGAAAAGGAGTAAACACTCATACTTATACTAGTAGTGAAATTATTAGAGTAGCTAGAGTTGCTTTTGACTTAGCTAAAAAAAGATCAAATAGAGTCATATCTTGTGAAAAATCTAATGTAATGGAAGCAGGCCAACTTTGGAAAGAAGAAGTGCAATCATTACATGATAAAGATTATAAGGATGTTGAGTTAAGTCATATGTTAGCTGATAATTGTGCGATGCAATTAGTAAGAAACCCAAAACAATTTGATGTAATCTTAACTGATAATTTATTTGGTGACATGTTATCTGATGAGGCTTCTATGTTAACAGGTTCTCTTGGATTACTACCTTCTGCATCATTAGGTGCAAAAAATAAGGATGGCGAAATGAGAGCTATGTATGAACCTATTCATGGTTCAGCTCCAGACATTGCTGGAAAAGGAGTCGCAAACCCTATCGCCTCAATTTTGAGTTTTGCTATGGCACTAAGATATTCTTTAGATTTAGATAAAGAGGCAGAGGCCTTAGAAAAGGCTGTACAAGAGGCTCTTAATGATGGATTGAGAACAAAAGATATAATGTCTGATAAAATGAAAGAGGTTTCTACTTCTCAAATGGGTGATGCGATCATTTCAAAATTGCAATAATTAATTAATTATCTTAAAGTCATACTATGCCAAGCTATACCGCTCCTGTTGATGATATGATGTTTCTATTCGAGAAACTTAGAAATAATCAAAAATATAATGAGTTAGAAAAATATAAAGAGGTAACAACTGATTTAGTAAAAGATATTTTGCAGGAGGCAGCGAAGATTAATCAAAATTTAATTTTACCATTAGCTAAAGCTGGTGACGAAAATCCTGCAGTTTTAGAAAATGGAGTAGTAAGAACTCCACCAGGTTATAAAGAAGCTTACAAAAAATATATCGAGGACGGATGGACTTCACTATCTTGTGATCCAAAATATGGGGGTCAAGGTATGCCAAAAACTGTAAGTGCATTTTTTGATGAAATGCTTTCCTCAGCAAGTCTGTCTTTTAAATTATACAGTGAACTAAGTATTGGTGCATATAATTGTATTAATCATCATGCTACAGACGATATAAAAAATAAATATTTACCTAAAATAGTTGAGGGAAAATGGAGCGGCACTATGTGTTTAACTGAACCAGTATGTGGTACCGATTTGGGTTTATTAAGAACAAAAGCCAGGAAACAAACTGACGGAACTTATAAAATAAGTGGTCAAAAAATATTTATTACATCTGGTGATCATGATTTAACCGAGAATATTATTCATCTAGTTTTGGCTAGAGCAGATGACTCTCCAGCAGGCACAAAAGGAATAAGTTTATTTTTAGTTCCGAAATTTGTGGTTAAAGACGATGGAACAATCGGACCAAGAAATGGGATATCTACAGGATCTATAGAGACTAAGATGGGAATAAAGGGATCAGCAACTTGTGTATTAAATTTTGATGATGCTACTGGATACATGATAGGTGCTAAAGAAAAAGGATTAAGTGCAATGTTCACTATGATGAACCTTGAAAGAATAGTTGTTGGTATACAAGGTTTAGGTATTTCAGAAATTGCCTATCAAAATTCACTTACTTATGCAAAAGAGAGAAAACAAGGAAAATCAAATAATTCTAGTTCAAAAAATGGTGCAGATTTTATAATTGAACACGCTGACATAAGAAGAACCCTTCTTAATATGAAATCAATTATTGAAGGTGAAAGAGCTTTATGTTTTTGGCTATCACAGCAAACTGAAGTAAGTTTAAATCATCCAGATTAAAAAACACGACAGGAAGCCTCAGATTATGTTTCCCTCATGACTCCTGTGGTAAAATCTCTATTCACAGATTTAGCAATGGAAATAACAAGTGATGCTATGCAAATTCATGGTGGATATGGATACACTAAAGATCAAGGAATAGAACAATTATATAGAGATAATAGAATTACACCTATCTACGAAGGTACAAATTCGGTCCAAGCTTCGGATCTAGTTTTCAGAAAATTATCAAATAAAAATGGTAATATAATAAATAAATTTTTAGATCAGGTTAAGTCAGAGTGTAAAACTGACAATGAAAAAATTAAACCATTTTTATTAGAATTTAATAAGAATTTAGACACTCTTAAAAAATTTAGTGATTGGATGATAGATAAAGCAAACTCAGCAAAAGATGATGTT
>CACCJO010000037.1 GCA_902546375.1 uncultured Pelagibacteraceae bacterium | reverse complement strand
CGTGCGGGGGCACCATCTATCTATAATATTAATACAAATATCAATTTATAACTAAAATTTATTGCTGACTGATATCTTGGTATTATGATTTTTTTTGTCATTTAAAAAATCGAGGTTTGAGTTAATTTTAAAATTATAATTATTTATTTTATTAACAAATTCTAAACTTGGTGTATTTGAGCTATCGATCTCAAATGAAAATTTCATATCATCAATTGGGACATATCCTATCAATAAATAAATCTCATTATAAAAACCTTTTCCGCTAGCTCCAAATCTTTCAAAATTTGTTACAACAGACCAACCTGTTATTGAAGTTATATCGAAACCATAACCTATCCTGTAATTATGTTTGGACTTATTATTTGTACTATAATTATAGCCAGTCCCTTGATCATTCCTATATATAAACTCTGCGTTTGATGATGGACTAAAATCTCCAACATATTCAATTCTTCCGTGATGATTAGTTGTTCTTTCTTCTTGCTCATTTTCTGTATCGAAAAGAACACCGATTGTAGCTAAAGCTGTTTTAATGTTTTGATCTTTATAAATTAATGCATCAGCTAAACTATCACCTATTGTAGTTTTTTCTCTAAATTCTCTTAATTTAGTGTAACCTAAATCTATTTTAATACCTGGACTTAAATTCAGTTTTTCATCATGTAGTCTTTTTCCAAAATTAATCGAACCAAATATCTGTTGTCCGGCTCTATCACCTTTTAAGGTATTGTTATTAATTACTCTTCTATGGTTAATGTCTAATAAACTAATCCCAATAATACTATCAGTAAAAGATTCATTACCTTTAAATTTTGTACTATAAAAAGCTATACTGTATGTATCCGTACTTAGGTTTGTCCCGTTACCACCAATGTCAACATCATCATTTCCGTATTGGAAAACATAGCCATACATTGTATCTCGATCCTCTTCTTTAATTTTATCTGCACCAATTGAAATACCGTAACCATGAATATCTCGAGAAGAACCACTTATTGCACTTTTTCTACCTAAGCTTACTCTTCCCTCACTCCACTGAAACCAATCATCACTACTATAGGTTCTATCTTTATCCTTTTTAAGAGTTTCTAATGCACTAACTAATCTTGCAATTTTTTCATTTGTAAAATCTATCTCTGCATTAAGGTTATTGAGATTATCTTTGTTTTTATGTCTTCTTAACCATTCAGTCCTATGAAATATTGGAAGAGTATTGTTTCTAATTATACGTTTTGCAGACTCAACATTTGCCTCGATGATAGCTTTCACATCAGCATTAGCAGAAGGGTCAGCACAAGTTATTGTTCCCGCACAGTCAATGTGATATTCATGAATTTCATTATCTGAAGTTTCATCACTAGTAACAAATAGTTTTGTGAAGTTTGATGCAAATATAAAACCTCTCATTTCATTAACTCTACTGCCTAAATCAAAAGTAGTAAAAGTAGACGATAATGTTGTGATATCATAAGCTGTGCTTAATGAATATAAATTCATTCTTGCATTTTCGTCACCAGCAACAAATAATTGAGTTCCATCTGGATTGAATTGAATATTTCTCATCTCATCATCCGCACTCGCTAATGAATCAGAAATTCCGCCTGGAGTTACTCCAGATCTAAGATCAAAAGGAGTTGCTAAATCAAATTGTCTAATTTTATCCTCATCTTTTCCCCCAACAAACATTCTTGTGCCATCTGGATTAAAATCTAAGGTTCTTACTTGATTTTCATCCCCTCCACCATCGACGTCTACTTCATATATTTTTTCACAAACTAATGTGGTTGAGTCCCAGGGAGTTGTTAATTTAAATTGATATACTGCAACATCAGGGTTTCCACTAAAATTCTGATTAGAAGTTATAAACATCCGTGTACCATCTGGTTTAAATTCTATAGCATGGGGTAATTCCATCTGATCATCTCCTCCTGCTCCATCACAATCTAATGGAGTCCCTTTTGGTGAACCTCCCGAAAAAGAAATTGTTGCTGTGCTAATATCGAATGGTTTACTAAGCGAATATTCAATCATGTAAGCCTTTTTAGCGTTAGGATTATTTTCACGACTAGTGATATACATTCTGGTTCCGTCCGGCTTAAAGTTTATTCCTCTAATTCCAGGAGTATCATCATCAACTTCTTTAGTTTGTACAAAAGTAAATTCAGCAAAAGAATTCGAGATCAATAAAGTGCAAAAAAATAAAACAAATAATAAAACTTTTTTCATTTTTAAATTTTACTTTAAATCAAGATGTTTCTCGTCTTATTTGTTCTATTTTTATTTTCTTTTGTAAACTTCTATTTTTGTCATACAAAAGATTGAATTTAATATTCTTATTTGTTCTAATAATTATTTTTTTAGCATTTCTTACTTCAATATTATCAGCCACTGCACTAATAGGCCTTTTTTTAGGATTTAAATTTTTAATAATTATTTTTGATCTATCACTTACTATTTTGCCTTTCCATCTTCGTGGCCTAAAAGCACTGATTGGTGAAATTGACAGCTTTTTTGAATTAAGACCTAAAATAGGTCCATGTACAGATAAATTATAAGCTGTGCTTCCAGCGGGTGTTGAAACCAAAACACCATCAGAAACTAAATTCTTGATTAATTTTTTAGATCCATAATCTATTGATAACGACGCTGCTTGACGACTTTGTCGTAAAATTGATACCTCATTAATTGCTATGTGTTTTTTACTTTGATTATTCTTATTACTTACTGTCATTTCTAATGGTGAAATTGAAATCATCTTTGCTTTTGATAAATTCTTAACTAAATTTTTTGATGAATATTTATTCATTAAAAAACCATAATTTCCAGAATTTA
>CACCJO010000036.1 GCA_902546375.1 uncultured Pelagibacteraceae bacterium | reverse complement strand
TTTTATTAAAATTCTTATCTGCAATAACTATTTCGCCCGATGAAGGAGCATAATCTAAAGCTTCAGATATTACTACATAATGTGTCACAAAAATTAAATTTTCATTACCTTTGAATTTTTTAACATAATTTTTCAAATCTAACATTTGTTTGTTTTTATTATTGGCAAACTTTGCGCTAAAAAAGGAATTTAAGAAATCTTTTGTTTCGAAATTTATAAAAGCTAATTTAGCAGTCTCTTTACAGCGACACCATTCACTTGAGAAAACTTTGAAAATTTGAACATCATTATCTTTAAAAAAATCTCCAATTTTTTTGGCTTGGTTTCTTCCTTCCTCACTTAAATTTCTTTGGGTATCACAGTTATTAATATCAAAATTTTCAGGATCTCCACCACCTGGTGCATATGCATGCCTAATAAATATAAGTTTACCACCTTTTTTTAGTTCTAAAGATAATTCTTGATTTAAATCTGCTTTAATCGATGAGGGGAAAGTTATAAAAATAATAAAAAAAAATTTTATAAATTTCATTGATGACTATTAAATTAAAAAAAAATAAATAATACAATTATTAAATGTAAAAAATGTCCAAGACTTGTTAGTTTTATCAAAAAAATTTCAATACAAAAAAGAAAACAAAATAAGAATGAGAAATACTGGGGAAAACCAGTCCCTGGCTTTGGAGACAATAAAGCAAAATTGATGATTTTAGGTCTTGCTCCTGCAGCTCATGGTGGAACAAGAACCGGAAGGGCATTCACAGGAGATAAATCAGGAAATTTTTTATTTAAGAGTTTATTTTTAACAGGAATTTCAAATCAAGATTTTTCAGAGAAAGCAAATGATAATTTGAAATTACATGATACTTACATAACTAATATTCTTAAATGTGTTCCTCCAGGTGATAAACCAGAAAGTAAAGAATTAAATCGCTGTTCAAATTATTTTGAAAATGAAATTGAAAATTTAAAAAATCTTAAAGTGATCATAACTCTTGGTAAAGTTGCATTTGATAATTGTTTAAAAATTTATAAAAAAAAATTTATGATTCAAAAAAAATTTGAATTTAAACACGGAAACAAATATTTATTGCCAGATAATAAAGTTTTAATTGCTTGTTATCACCCAAGCCCAAGAAACGTAAATACAAAATTAGTGACGACTCCTATGATTAACCAATTACTTATTAAGGCAAAGAAAATAGCTAAATTTTAATAGTATCACAAAAATAGGGTTTAAATTTTGAGTAAATTTCATTAGGTATTTTTACTGGTTTACCTAAATCATTAACAAAGACTAAATGAACTTGTGCTTCAACTATAGTGTCATCACCTTTAGTAATTATTTGATTCATAAAAAAAGATGTTTTAGTGATAGATTTAACAAAAGATCTTATAGTTAGTTCATCTTCAAGACTTGCAGGTTTTTTATATTCAATGTTGCAAGCTTTTACTATGATTAGTGAGCCAAAATCTTTTTTCACTTTTTGGTTACTGAACCCAATTGAATGAAGAGCTTCTGTTCTGGCTCTCTCTAAAAACTTTAAATAATTAGCATAATATACGACACCTCCAGCATCAGTATCTTCATAGTAAACTTTTAAAGTATGAAAAAAATTTTCATGCATAATATAATTATATCAAAAAAGTAAACTATTTAATAGAAACTAAGGTATAAGTATTTAATGAATATATTTGTAATTTGGTTAGTGATGGTTACCGCATGGAACTTTGGTTATCCACAAGCAAGTCCTTTAGAAGATGTTGTAGTAGCTGTTATACTTTCTTTATTTAATATTTATCTTAAAAAATATCTTAAATTTTAATTATTGAGATGAAAAATATATATTTTGAAAATAAGCTATAGATTTCATCTTTGAGTTATCAGTATCAGACATAATGGCAATTCCATCAAGCTCTTTAACATCTAGATCGTGTAATCTTCTAAAATCCTCTTTAACATTAGCTTTAACTGTTACCCATTCATTTAAATTATCTTTTGTGCTAGCTAAAACATTGTCTATCGATTTTTTTGTATATGGACTTGGAAAATTTGCCCCAACTTCATTATTACTTGAGAAAACATAATTAATTGCTCTATTTGATAGTGGTGTAGCTCCAGTTTTTTTAATCACAAAAACTCTTGCAGCAAAATCATGCCCTTTTTTCGTATTTTCTTTAATTCCAGACAGATCTTTCTCAATTTTCCAAGTTATGTTTATAAACGGGGTCTTATCTAAGTTTATCTTGATCTCTTTTCCAAGGCCAGAAGCAGCATTATCAGCAACCGATTTCAAATAATTTCCGTTATCATTTGTTCCAACGGTATAAAGTGTTTTATTGTCAGCCCCTCTTACCTTTCTAACTTTAAGTTCTGCGAGCTCTGTTTCAGTAAAATCAAAGACTTGTAATTCATCTGCTAAAGACAAATTAATAGATAAAATTATAATGATTAAAATATTTATTAAAATTTTCATAAAAATTAAAAAAAATTCTTAATACATTATTTAGACAAAATTTAAACATTCAAAATTCAACATTCAGTTCTATATAAATAATATGAAGACAATATCCGCTTTTATACTCTTAATTTACTGGTCTATAATGATTTTTGCACCAGTTATGTCCAAAGACATCAAGTTTAGTAGAGCTAAAATTAATAGTATCAAAATAGTTGAACAAAAACCAAGAAGTTAATAAGTAGAGCGACCACCACTAATATCAAAGACTGCTGCTGTTGAAAAAGTGTTTTCCTCAGAAGAAAGCCAACAAATTAACGAGGTAAACTCTTCAACTTCCAGAAATCTTCCTCTAGGTACTTTTGATAGCATTCTTTGAACATGCTCTTTGGTCATTTGATCTAAAATTCTAGTCTTTGCGCCCGCTGGAGTGACTGCATTTACAGCTATATTCTTATCTGCCAGCTCTTTACCTAATGATTTAGTTAAACCTATTGCGCCTGCTTTTCCTACACTGTATGCACTAGCATTAGCATTTCCATCTTTTCCAGCTACTGAGGCTACATTTACAATTCTACCAT
>CACCJO010000035.1 GCA_902546375.1 uncultured Pelagibacteraceae bacterium | reverse complement strand
GTTAAATTAAATTTACACTCACAACAAATTAGTAACCATGTTGCTATTTTAGCTAAAAATAGAAATATCCGGAAAATAATAAATACATTTCAAAAGACATTGATCAAAAAAAATAAAAAGATTTGTATAGAGGGTAGGGATATAGCAAGTAAAATATTGGCTAAAAATCCAAAATACGACCTAGCTTTTTATTTCAAATGTAATTTAAGTGTTTCTAGTTACAGAAGATGGTTGGATTTAAAAAAAACAGTGCCCTTAAAAGAAGTTAAAAAATCTTTAAAAAATAGAACAAAAATGGATAAAACAAGAAAAAATAGTCCGCTTGTTAAAGTCAAAGATGCAATTTTAATTAGAACTGACAAACTTTCGAAAAGAGGTGTTTTAAAAAAAATGTCTAAATACATTGAAAACTTAAACTAAGTTTTCATTTCATCCTCTTCTTTTTTATATTTAACACCTTTTCTCTCTAATATTTCTTTCACCTTGTCTGAGTATGGTTCCTCAATATGTTCCGTTGTTGGATTTAACTCTATTCCAGCTGGAGTAATTGTTTGCGGCATAGCAACAAATTGGGAATCGGGGTTATCAACACTCTGTCTTACTTTCATTCGATAAATACCAAAAAAACCTATAATGCAATGAAAGAAAAATAAAAATACAAAAAATCCATTTGATCCAACTAAGTCCATAAATATCGAGCACAAAAATGGCCCACTCATAGCACCTAATCCAAATGCAAACTGCAGTCCTGCACCAGCAGCAACAAATTTATCTTTTGATATGTAGTCATTTGTATGAGCTAAAATTAATGAAAACATAGGCAAGCTACAAAAAGAAAATAAAATAAAAAAAATATAAAACCATGTTTTGCTAGTTGCAAGGCTTCCAGGTAAATACATTTGTCTTGATACCAATATTGCAAAAATTGAAAAGATTGCAGCACCAAACGTGCTAAAAACAATAACTTTTCTTCTATCATACATATCGGATATTTTTCCTATTGGAAATTGAGCTATTGCTCCTGAGACTGCTAACAGGAAAGTCACAATTGAAATTTCTAGTATAGTAAAATTCATTGAGGTTGCATAAACAGCTAATAAAGTAAACAATGCAGATTGAATAGTCCCATAAAAAAGAGAACTTACCATACCAAATGGAGATGCATGATAAAGTTCTTTAAGTTTCATAGCTTTAATACTTTTAAAAGTAGGTGGTTTTTTTTTAGTTAGCAAAATAGGAATCAGTGCAGCTGAAGTAATTACAGAAACTAAAATAAATGGTTGAAAATTTTTAGGACTATTAAAGTTAAGCAAGAACATTCCAATTCCCATTGTTCCATAAAGAACGACCATATAAACAGATAAAACACTTCCTCTATTTTTGTTGCTTGATCTATCGTTTAACCAACTCTCTGCAACAGTGTAAATACAAACCATACTTATTCCAGTAAGCACTCTGAGTAAAAACCATATAAATGGATTTACTAATATTGAATGAATTAAAATTATCAATGATGCTAAAGAAGCAAATGCAGCAAAAACTCTTATATGCCCAACTCTGGAAATAATTTTTGGTATAGTTGCAGCTCCTATAAAATAACCAACAAAATATCCTGACATCATAAAGCCGGTGGAAGTAAGACTAAATTCTTCTTGGACAGCTCTAACTCCAAGTAAAGATCCTTGAAAACCATAGGCCATCATTATGCATCCCATGCCCAAAAATAAAGCCCACGAATTTTTTAAAACTTTATCCATAAAATCAGCCGTAAGTATTCGCGATGTATTATTAAATCAAGTCTTAATTGTGACAAGCTTAAGAATTTTTAAGCTTTAAAAAAGAGTGAATTGCAATGGTCGTTATAATAACAATCCCACCATAAAGAGTTTCAATGCTTGGTTGTTCTTTAATAATCAACCAAACCCAAATAGGACCTATTATGGTTTCTAGCAAAAAAAACAAGTTAACCTCTGCAGCGGGGATAAACCTTGGAGCAATAGTCACTAAGACAAAAGGTATAGCAACACACAAAATGCACATTAAAGGCACTATAATCAGGTCTTTTTCTAAAAGAGCAAAACTCTCAATAAAGAATAAAGCGAAAGTGGCAACAAATAGTTTGCCTACTACCGCTGCTGGAACTAAATTTTTGGATTTTGCAGATCTGATTGTAATAGCACCTACGGCAAGACCAATTGCAGTGATAAATCCTAAGATATCTCCATAAAAGTTACCTAATTTAAGAGAATCGAAAAAAATATAGATAATTGCAAAAAAAGTAACAATTATTGAAAGCCAAGTTTTTTTGTCAGGGGGTTCCTTTAAAACGATGGCACCAAGTATTGCTGATAGCATTGGTGCGGTTGCTATCATTACTAAAGTATTTGCTACATTTGTATTTTGAATAGAGACTACAAATGTAATGTTTGTAATACTAAATGTAGCCACGTAAATTATACCATGATAACCACTTATAAAAAGTATTTTAAAAAAATTTAATTTATAAATTAATAGCATTCCAAAAAAAACTGTTAAGAATGGAATTATTCCACGATAAAAAACAAGACCCCAAGTGTCGATATTAGAAAGTCTTATAAATAAAGAGTCAGGTGTAATAAACATTACAGCTACAAAAGCAAGCAGTGATCCTTTTTGCTGATCTGTTAAATTTTTCATGCTTTTAAATCTTTCCAAAAAATTTTGGCAAGATTAATCTTAGATATATCGAATAAGGTTTTTAATCCAGTCGGAGATGTAACATTGATATCACCATTTAGTTTTTGATCGATAAAATCGATCCCAGCAAAATAAATTTTTTCTTTCTTTAAATCTTTTGCAATTATATTTGATATTCTTTTTTCTAATTTTGTTAATTGAATATTTATTGGTGCTGCTCCTTTACTCATATTACTTAGAAATGATCCTTTTTTAGGTACTCTAGAAATCACACCACATATTTTTCCATTAATCAAAAATACTCTCTTATCCCCTTTGCTAATTTTAGGTAAATATTTTTGACACATTATATGATCATGTTTTTTAATAAATTTTTTTACAAAGTTTAATTTAAATTTATTCAGTAAATGAATATCGTTTCCACTAAAGCTGTGGATAGGTTTTAAAATTACACTTTTATTCTTTTTAAAAAAATTTTTAATTTCATGAATGTTTTGAGTAAAAATTGTATCAGGCATAAATCTTAGATATTTGACTGAATAAAGTTTTTCAGAAATATTTCTGATTGAAGTGGGAT
>CACCJO010000034.1 GCA_902546375.1 uncultured Pelagibacteraceae bacterium | reverse complement strand
ATAATAAAAAATTTAATCCAGACAAAATAAATTTTTACTCAGTTAAAAATTCTAATAAGATATGTGAGTTAAATATATCAGATTTTAATACTGAAAATTGTAAATATACTACTCTTAAAAGATCATCACTTATTGATTTTTTAAAAAAGGATATAGAGAAAGAAATAAAATTTAACCACACTATTTCAACGATAGAACAACAAGATCAAATCGTTAAAATCGCTTTTGAAAATAATGAAGCTTATGAATTTGACTATTTAATTATTTCAGATGGTGTCTTTTCAAAGAGTAAAAATCTGTTATCAAAAAATAAAATTCAGCCAAAATATGATGATACGTTAGCCATAAGAGGAATAATACCAAGCTCGTCAAATATAGCTGATAAAAAAAACATCTCATTGTTTTTAGGTTCAAATTTTCACTATGTTATTTATCCAGTATCTCCTGATGGAGATTTAAACTTTATAGCTGTAATGAAGTATAAACTTTCAGAGGATGAGCAAAAAGATTTCTCGTTATTTAAAGATGACAACTTTATTAAAAAGATTTTAGAAAAAGTTCCACAATTAAGTATGGAATTTTTTGATAATATTAATGATTTAAAGATATACCCTGTATTTGTGAGTCATGATTTTTTTGAGTTTAATAATAATAATATTCATCTAGTAGGAGATGCTTTTTTTGCTTTTTCACCATCATTTGCTCAAGGCGCATCACAATCAATAGAAGGTGCATATGAATTATTTGAAAATATAGAGAATAATACTAAGAGTAATTTTTTTAGAAATAGAGTTGATAAAATAAAGATGGTAAATAATCGCTCAAAATTTAATCAATTTGCTTTTCATTTATCTAATCCTTTAACTACATTTTTAAGAAATATTTTTTTGAAAAGATTAGTAAAAAATAAAAAGTTTTTAGAGGGCTACCTTGGGAAAATATATAAAAACTAACTATTAGAAATCAACCTTTGTCTCAAATAATCGATAGGAACTGCGTTTCCATTTAAGTTATAATGCCAATAGGTCCATCCATTACAGCTGTCAGCACCTAAAATTGTAGCTGCTACTTTATGGATTGAGCCTTCAGTTTGAGCATGTTTGATACTGCCATCAGCCATAATTTTTGCACTGATTTTCTTTTTATTATCAAAAATAGTGGTGCCTGGTTTAATTATTCCTAATTCAACCAATGATCCAAAAGGTATTCTCGGCTTAGATCTACCATTTTGCAAAGTATCTAAATAATGATCTTCTATAGGTTTTGCTTTCTTTAATCTTTGTTCGGCAGCTTTAAAATAGGTTTTTTCTTTTTCAATTCCATAATAATTTCTACCCAGTTTTTTTGCAACTGTTGCTGTTGTTCCTGATCCTAAAAAAGGGTCTAAAACTAAATCATTTTTATTTGATGTTGCTAATAAAATTCTGTGAAGTAGAGCCTCAGGTTTTTGAGTAGAATGGACTTTTTTACCATTCTTTTTTAGTCTTTCGGAACCATTACAAATTGGTAATTCCCAGTTAGATCTCATTTGAAGATCGTCATTTAAACATTTTAAGGATTGATAATTAAAAGTGTATTTTGATTTTTCAGACTTTGATGCCCAAATTAAAGTTTCGTGGGCGTTCGTAAAACGTGTTCCTCTAAAATTTGGCATCGGGTTTTTTTTATTCCAAATGACGTCATTTAAAATCCAAAAACCTAAATTTTGAATAGCTGTTCCAACTCTAAAAATGTTATGGTAACTACCAATTACCCAAATAGCTCCATTTTTTTTTAAAATTCTTTTACATTCACTTAACCATGAATAGGTAAATTCATCATACTTTTTAAAATTTTCAAATTGATCCCATTTATCATTTACTGCATTTACTTTAGATCTATCTGGTCTTGTTAATTCACTTTTTAATTGTAGGTTGTAAGGAGGGTCAGCAAAAATTAAATCAAAAGTCTCATCAGGAATTTTTTTTAGCTCCTGAAGGCTATCTCCGTTAATTAATTTATTTTTAAAATCTAAATTCATTTTGAAAAAATAAATTAGACTCCAAAAAGATTCTTGGGTCAACCTATGATTGAATTATTTAGACTCGTTTTGTATGACTTATCATGGCGATAACTACATATTGTGTTTTTACGTGAAAACTATTTTAATCTATTTATAGGAGAGAAGTTTTTCCTGTGATGCTTTGTAATCCCTAAAACTTTTATGGCTTTTAAATGTTGACTAGTACCATATCCAAAATTTTTTTGCCAACTATAACCTTTAAACTTTTTACTTAAATTTGAGATCATTTTATCACGTGTAACTTTAGCAATAATTGATGCTGCAGAAATAGATGGAATTTTTTGGTCACCTTTAATAATAGATTTAAGTTTGTAATTTTTTAATTCAGGTAATTTATTTCCATCAATTAATACGTGTGAAGGTTTTTTCTTAAGTTTTTTGATTGCTCTTTTCATTGCTAATAAACTGGCATTTAAAATATTTAATTGTTCAATTTCTTTCAATGATGCCTTTCCAATTGCCCAAATTGAATTTTTTTTAATATGGCTAAATAAGACTTTGCGTTTAGAGCTCGATATACTTTTTGAGTCTTTTAGTAATTTTGTATTTATAGATTTTTTTAAAATAACTGCAGCTGCATAAACTGGTCCAACCAAACTTCCTCGACCGACTTCATCTACACCAGCGATTATTTTCATTAAATTATAATATTTAAATCTTCTACTTTTTTTCTTATTTTTTTTAGGTCCTCCCATGAGAATTTCTTTTTATCTGGATACCTAATTAAATAAGATGGATTAAAAGTGATAATTACGGGAATTGTTTTGTTTCCAATTATGATTTCTTTCCAATTTCCTCTTTCGTTTGAGATTTGATTACCAAGACCCGTTACCGCCTCCATTGCAGTGGTACCCATCAATATCAAAATTTTAGGATCTATAATTGAAATATGTTCTTTTAGAAAAATTGAATATCGCTTTATCTCTTGAGTAGTTGGCTTTCTATCATTAGGTGGTCTAAAATTTATTGAGTAAGTAGAGTACACTTTCTCTCTTTTAATTTTAATTGCTAAAAGCATCTTGTTTAAAAGAACGCCAACATCTCCACAAAATGTTTTAGCTTCCAAGTCTTCTTTTTCATCAGGAGCTTCTCCAATTAACATTATAGGACTATTTATGTCACCATCTCCCATAACTAGATTTTTAGAATTATTTCTTAAATTACAATCTTCAATTGAATTGATTTTTTTCTTTAGTCTTAATATTCT
>CACCJO010000033.1 GCA_902546375.1 uncultured Pelagibacteraceae bacterium | reverse complement strand
GTAGAATTTTTTGAAATCAAGACTATATTTATATAAGGTTCGTTTAAATCAAGTTCTAACTCCTCAGCAATTCTTTGAGTGATAATTGAGTTGTAAAATGGTGAAAATTTTACTCTGTTTGATTTTACTTCTGCGATAAGCGATTTTCCATTTAAAGGATTAGTAATTTTTACAGATGATTTTCTTTTTAAATTCTTATGAAATATTGTTAATGATCTTTGATCAATTTTTTTGATCTTTAATTGATCGTTGTAGATTAGTGAAAATCCACTATTTTTATATTTTTTTTCGAACGGTACGTCTATTTTTTTACTTTGATTAATTGTGGATTGATCACAACTCAATAACAAAAATAAAGTACTGAAAATAATATAAATATTAAATTTCATTTCTAAATTTATCTTTCAGAGTACACACTGCAAGTGCGAATCTTAAAGATCTATTCCATTTTAAAATTATTTCATAATTTTCAAAAACTATATAAGCAGGACTTAAAGTTTGAGCGTTAGGGATAATATCTTTGTCAGGTGTTATTATTGCTATTTTCTGATTTTCATTATCTATTTTTAATTCAGAATAATTTTTAATATATTTTTTAAAGGATTTAATTTTCTTTTTACTATGTAATTTTCTAGCTGATACGTTTAAAAATTTAATTGGAATATTTTCATCTAATTCAATTTTCTTAAAACAAAGATCATTTTTTTTCCACCCAATCTTATTTAAATAATTAGCAGCAGATGCATATGCATCTTCGGAATTTTTCAAATCAATAAAATTATCTTTATTGTAGTCAAAAGCATAATTCTTTATTGTTGATGGCATAAACTGAAAAAAACCAAATGCACCTGCCCATGAACCATACAATGTTTTATAATCTATTTGATTATCATCAATTAATCTCAACAAAGTTAAGAGTTCATTTGAAAAAAACTCTGATCTTCTTTTATCATAACTTAATGTCGCTAATGATGATATTATATCCATTTTTCCAACATAAGTGCCAAAGTTAGTCTCGATACCCATTAAAGATAAAAGTAATTCCTTTTCTACTCCAAAATTTTTTTCAACTAAATTAATAAGATTTGAATTATTTTCGTAAAAATCTAAACCCTTTTTTAATTTTTTAGTTGAAGTACGTTTGCCAATATATGTTTTTGTGTCCTCATAAAACTCTGGTTGAAATCTATCGTATTCAATAACTTTAGGTAAAAATCTTGCATTTTGCATTGCTGTGTCAAAAGTCTTTTCTGAAATATCATTTGCTAATGCCACTTTTTTGAAATTCTTTTTCCATTCATTGAAATCGATATTTTCACTAGAGTAACAATTCAATATTGTTAGTAAAAATAAAAAAAATATTTGGCTAATTAGTTTCATAAAGATCTTTAAGATATATAATTACAGCAATCCAGATAATAATAAAACTCACTAATTTAATTAAGGAGAAATCCTCATTGTAATAAAAGTAGCCTAAAATAAACTGCAATGTAGGTGTAATATAAAAAATCATTCCTGTAGCTCCAAGACCAATTAATTCAACACCTCTTACATATAAAAATAAAGGAATCACAGTCATGGGTCCCGCTAATAATAGAAACATACTCAGACCTGGATTAGACAAACTAAAGTCATTTAATCCCTTATCAAAAATAAAGTAAAAGACGATAAGAGCAAAAGGAAAAATATATAAACTCTCTATTAAAAGTCCTATGTCAGTCTCTATATCAATTTTTTTTCTTACCAGATTATAAAATGCCCAACTCAAAGCTACGATTATACCGACCCATGGAAGTGTTTTTATATTTAGAAAAATCATAATCAAAATAGATATGATTACTAATAAAATCGAAAAAATTCTTTTTTTATTTAATTTTTCTCTAAAGAAGATGTATCCCAATAAAACACTTATAATTGGCATAATGAAGTAACCAAAACTAGCGTCTATTATTCTTTCCGTAGCTACAGCATAAATCCAAATAGCCCAATTTATGAATATTAATGAACCTGAAATAAAAAGATAAAAAAGATTTTTTTTATTTAAAATACTTTTAATAAATAGTTTCCATTTTTTAAAAAAAAAAGTTGTCATGACTAACATAACAGCAGTCCATAAACATCTATGCACTACTAATTCAACATGTCCTATAAAGGCAACATATTCAAAATATATAACACCAATAAAACCCCACCAAAAAGATCCCAAAGATGTAAGTATTAATCCTTTATTAAAATGCTGGTTCATAAAATAATGAAATAGATAATAAACGTTTAATAGACTATTTTATGGTTGAATTAAATAATTATAATTATAAAACCTTGCTCACGGAGAGATGGCTGAGCGGTTGAAAGCACCGGTCTTGAAAACCGGCAAAGGGGCAACTCTTTCCTGGGTTCGAATCCCAGTCTCTCCGCCATCAAAACTTTTAATATTTAAAATTTTTAAATAAATTATTAATCTTATTATCTTCAAATTGTATGTCTGTGTTTAAACCATTATAGAAATTATAAAGATTATTATCATCAATCTCTAAGAGTTTAATTAATTGATTTAAATCTTCTCCATTGCATTGATCTAAATATTTTCTTATGAATGCACCTAAAAGTTTATCCATTTCTTTTGTGCCACGATAATTTGATCTATAAATAATCTTTTTTTTAATTTGTTCTATATCAGCAGTCATAATAAGAATATAATATCACTTTATAGATATGAAAAGAAATTATGAATACTTATTGTCTGATCTCAGTCTACTAAAAGGTGTAGGAACCAAAACTTCAAATTTATTAAAGAAAAAAAAGGTAAATACTATTTTTGATTTATTATGGAAACTACCAAAATCTTACACTGATAGAAGTTTATCATCTAAGATAAAAGATCTAAAAATAGATGAAATACAGACCATAACCATAATACCTCTTAAATATTCATTCCCAAGAGTTAGAAACTTACCGAATAGAGTTTTATGCAAAGATGATACTGGTGAGATAGATTGTGTTTTTTTTAACAGTTATGAGGGTTATATCAAAAAAATATTACCCATTGGTAAAGAGGTCACTATTAGTGGAAAAATTAAATATTTTAGAAACAAATATCAATTAACAAATCCAAAATATATTTCAGAGGACTCTTCAATAATTAAACAAAAGCACAATAGTTATTCATTAACTGAAGGTATCAGTGAAAAAGTTTATAATAAGATAATTTTACAAATAATAAATAATTTACCTGAAATTGAAGAATGGCATTCAAAAGATATATTAAAAAAATTCAACAATATAGGTTGGAATGACTCTATCAAAAAATTACATGAACCAGAAAATATTGG
>CACCJO010000032.1 GCA_902546375.1 uncultured Pelagibacteraceae bacterium | reverse complement strand
TCGTTACTTATATATCCAGCATCCACAGCTGCTCTTGATGCTCCAATAGCAGCATTTAATTTATCAGCAACAGAAGTGATCAATTTAAAATTGTCTCCACTCTGCATTCCTCTTCCACCAGAAACAACCACTCTAGCAGTTCCAAGTTCTGGTCTATCTGACTTAATTTCCTCTCTTTTTACAAATTTTGTATTATTAAACTCTTCACTTGGTTCAGCTTTTTCAATTGGTGCAGATCCGCCTGAACTCTCACATGGATCAAAAGAAGTTGGTCTAATAGTTATACATTTTTTTGGATCTTTGCTTTTAACAGTTGCAAATGCATTTCCAGCATAAATTGGTCTTAAAAATGTATCTGCAGAAATTACCTTAATAATATCACTGACTTGAGAAGTGTCTAAAGAAGCTGCAATCCTTGGCATCAAATTTTTACCAAATGTATTAGCTGAACAAACAACATGTGAATAGTTTTCTGCCAATTTCACAATTACTGGTGCAAAATTTTCTGCTACAAAATTTTCGTAATGAGCTGCCTCTACTTGAATTACTTTTTTGACTAATGGTAACTCTGATAATTTTTTTGCTGCATCTCCACAGTTATTACCAATAATTACGGCATGAAGATCTGTATCAATTTGAGAAGCTGCAGTTACGGCATTCAGTGTAAAAGGTTTAAGCTCTTTGTTGTTATGTTCTGCAACTAATAAAACTGACATTATATTACTTTAGCCTCATTTTTTAATTTTTGCACTAGCTCGGCCACACTTTTTACTTTTATACCAGCTTTTCTTTTTGGTGGCTCTTCAACCTTAATTTGCTCGATTCTTGGTGATGTATCTACTCCTAAATCTGACGCATTTATTTGCTCAATAGGTTTCTTTTTAGCCTTCATTATGTTGGGCAAGGACGCATATCTTGGTTCATTAAGTCTTAAATCACAAGTTACAATAGCAGGAATATTAATCTCTATTGTCTCTAATCCTTCGTCAATCTCTCTCGTAACTTCAAGTTTTTTATCTCTAATCTCTATCTTTGAAGCAAATGTTGCTTGAGGCCAATTTAGTAAAGCACTTAACATTTGACCTGTTTGATTACAATCATCATCAATTGCTTGTTTTCCCATAAAAACTAAATCTGGTTTTTCTTTTTCAACAATTTTTTGTAATAATTTGGAAACTGCTAAAGGTTCTAAAATTCCATCAGCTTTAATAAGAATGCCTCTATCAGCTCCAACCGCTAATGCTTTACGAACGGTTTCTTGAGCTTTCTCTTCTCCAACACTTACTGCAACTACTTCAGTCGCTTTTCCTGACTCTTTAATTTTTACTGCCTCCTCAATCGCATTATCATCTGGTGGATTGGTAGACATCTTAACATTTTCAGTTACTACACCAGTGTTATCCTCTTTAACTCTGACTTGAACATTGTAATCAATTACTCTTTTTACTGCGACTAAAATTTTCATTAGGCTCTCAATAGTTTATTTTCAGCATCGTATGGACTTTCTTCTACTATTGTAGCCTCATACATTTTTCCAAGAATATCAACTTTAAGTTTTTCTCCAATATTTGCTAAATCAGGTTTCACCATGGCTAAGGCAATAGATTTATCTAATCTAAATCCATATTCCCCACCCGTTGCCCTTCCAACGACTTTGTCATCTTTATAAATTGGATTGTTACCTAAAACATCTGAGTCTGTTGTATCATGAACCTCTAGTGTTACTAATTTATTATCAAAACCCTTTTCTCTCCATTTGTTTAGTGCATCAAGTCCTATGAAATTACCCTTGTTTGGATGAATAAATCTGTCTAGGCCAGACTCATAAGGTGAATACTCAATTGATAGTTCAGTTCCCACGAGTTTATAAGATTTTTCTACTCTTAAACTGTTCATCGCTCTGATGCCAAAAGGTTTAAGACCGATATCCTTACCTGCTTCCATTAATTTATCAAAAATATGGTTTTGATATTCAATTGGGTGATGTAATTCCCAACCAAGTTCACCAACAAAATTTACTCTCATAGCATTTACTGGAGCATATCCAACATTAACATTTTTTGCAGTTAACCATTTAAAGTTTTCATTTGAAAAATCATCAGTCGAAACTTTTTGCATAAGCTCTCTAGCTTTTGGGCCTGCTACAACAAGCACACCTGTGCTATTTGTTAAGTCCTCAAATATAACTGAACCGTCAGTTGGCATCCATTTTTGTATCCAATCATGGTCTAATCTCAAATTTGCTCCAGCTGAAACCAAATAATAACTATTTTCAGCTTCTTTCATAATTGTAAACTCAGAGTGAACACCACCTTTAGTATTTAGCGCATGACACAAATTAATTCTCCCGATTTTTTTTGGAAGTTTGTTAGCAACTAAGTAGTCTAAAAATTCCTCAGCTTTCGGACCCTTAATTCTACATTTTGCAAAGGCTGTCATATCTAAAAGTCCAACATTCTTTTTAACGTTTTCACATTCTTTCTTAATTGCATCAAACCATTTTGATCTTCTAAATGACCAATGATCTTTTTGTTCCATGCCATCTGTTGCAAAAAAGTTTGGTCTTTCCCATCCAAATTTTTGTCCAAAGACAGCACCAAGATTTTTCATTCTTTCGTAACAAGGAGATGTTCTTAAAGGTCTAGCAGCTGGTCTTTCTTCATCAGGATAATGAACAATAAAAACATGACTGTAAGCCTCCTCATTTTTTGCTTTGAGATAAGATTTTGTTGCATAATTTCCGTAACGTCTTGGTTCAACACCAAGCATATCAATCGTCGGTTCACCATCAATAATCCATTCTGCTAATTGCCAGCCCGCTCCACCTGCTGCAGTTATTCCAAAACTATGTCCCTCATTAATCCAAAAATTTTTAAGTCCCCATGCTGGACCAACTATAGGATTGCCATCTGGTGTGTAACATATTGCACCATTATAAACTTTTTTCACTCCAACTTCTCCAAATGCTGGAACTCTATGTATTGCTCCTTCGATATGCGGAGCAAGTCTATCTAAATCCTCTTGAAACAATTCATATTCAGAGTCTTTTGAAGGACCTTCGACATAACATGCTGGTGCACCATCTTCATAGGGACCTAATATTAATCCACCAGCCTCCTCCCTCATATACCATCTACTATCACTATCTCTTAATACTCCCATCTCTGGTAGACCTTCTTTTTTTCTTTTTTGTATTTCTGGATGTGGTTCAGTTACAATATATTGATGTTCCACAGGAATCACCGGAATATCTAATCCAACCATTTCACCAGTTTGTCTTGCAAAATTTCCTGAACATGAAATGACATGTTCACATTCAATTGATCCTTTGTCTGTTTCAACAATCCATCCTTCTTTAGTTTGTCTCA
>CACCJO010000031.1 GCA_902546375.1 uncultured Pelagibacteraceae bacterium | reverse complement strand
AGAGATAATTTTCATTTGACCTCTAGTTCTTAATTCTCTTGTAACAGGACCAAAAATTCTTGTTCCAACTGGTTCGCCTTTGTCATCAACTAAAACTGCAGCATTATTATCGAACTTTACCTTTGATCCATCATCTCTGTGAATACCTTTTTTTACTCTCACGACAACTGCTTTATGGACTGAACCTTTCTTTACCTTGCCTTTTGGAATTGCTTCTTTAACAGCAATAACAATCGTATCACCAATGCTGGCATATCTTCTTTTCGATCCACCTAAAACTTTGATACACTCTATCTTTTTAGCTCCGGTGTTATCTGCAACTTGTAATTCGGTTTGAACTTGTATCATTATTTTGAATTCTCCATGACTTGAAATTTTTTATTTTTTGAAAAGGGTTTACTCTCTATAATCGAAACTTTATCTCCTACTTTAAATTCATTTTTCTCATCATGAGCATTATATTTTTTTCTAACTTTGATAACTTTTTTTAAAACTGGGTGAGAATACTTTCTTTCAATTAAAACCGTTACAGTTTTATTTGGCTTATCACTCACTACCACACCTGTTAAAATCTTTTTAGGCATTAATTTTTCCTTTTAATGAAGTTTTTAGTCTTGCAATTGTTTTTTTTGTTTCACCTATCTTAGATGGATTGGTTACTTGAGAATTAATTTTTTGAAATCTAAAGTTAAATAAGTCTTTCTTAAGCTTATCAATATTCTTTAAAATTTCGTCTTTAGACAGTTTTTTTATCTCTTGTTTTTTCATTTTATAAAAATCTTTTAATTGTTTTTGTTTTAATTGGTAATTTAGCCGAAGCTTTATATAGAGCTTCTTTAGCAACTTGTTCAGACACACCATCAACTTCAAATAAAATTCTACCTGGTTTTACTCTGCAAGCATAAAATTCAGGTGAACCTTTACCTTTACCCATACGAACTTCTATTGGTTTTTTTGAAACTGGAATATTAGGAAATACTCTAGTCCAAACTCTTCCTTGTCTTTTCATGTGTCTTGTTAATGCTACTCTTGCTGCCTCAATTTGTTTTCCTGTTACTCTCTCAGGTGTTAATGCTTTAAGAGCGTAAGCTCCATAATTTATAAAGTTGGCTCTTGAGGCTTTTCCGTGTATTCGTCCCTTATGAGCTTTTCTCCATTTAGTTCTTACTGGCTGCAGCATAATATTATTTACCTTCTTTAGAAATTACTTTGTTAGTTTCTTGGCTAAATTCTTTAGCAAAAACTTCACCCTTATAAATCCAAACTTTTATACCGATAATACCATATGTTGTAAGCGCCTCCGCTTCAGCATAATCTATATCGGCTCTTAGAGTATGAGATGGTATACTTCCATCTCTTAGCCATTCAGTTCTTGCAATTTCATTACCGCCTAGTCTTCCACTAATTGAAACTTTAATTCCTTTTGCTCCTAGTCTTAAACAAGATTGCATTGCTCTTTTCATTGCTCGTCTGTAAGAAATTCTTTTAACTAATTGTTGTGCGATATTTTCAGCAACTAAATAGGCATTTGTCTCTGGTTTTTTAACTTCTTTAATATTCAAGGCAACTTCATTCTTAGTAAATTTTGAAAGATTATTTTTAATTTTATCAATATCACTTCCTTTTTTTCCAATTACAAATCCAGGTCTTGAAGTGTAAATGGTTACGTAACATTTGTTTGAGGTTCTTTCAATCATAACTTTTGATACACCAGAATTAATTACATTTTTTTTTATGTATTCTCTAATTTTAAAATCTTCAATAAGATAATTTCCAAAATCTTTTTTCTTAGCATACCAAACAGAATCCCAACCTCTGTTCACACCTAATCTAAAACCAACTGGATTAACTTTTTGCCCCATGCCCCTCCGTTTTTTTCATCTCAGATAATATTATTGTTACACTTGAATAAGGTTTTAATATTGGTGCGGCTCTTCCTTTCGCTCTTGGTCTAAATCTTTTCATTGTAATTTTCTTTCCACAGTAAGCTTCTTTCACGACTAGTTTATCAATGTCGTATTGAAAATTGTTTTCAGCATTTGCAACAGCTGAACTAATTGTTTTTCTAATATCTCTAGTTATTCTTTTTTCGGAAAATTCTAGGTCTCTTATAGCAACATCTACTTTTTTGCCCACAATTCCTTTAAGAATTGGATTAAGCTTCCTTACGCTTGATCTAATATTATTATTGATCGATCTCACAAGTTTATCTTTATTATTCTGTGTTTTCTTTTTTTTACTCATAAATTACTTTTTAGCCTCAGCTTCGGCAGGTTTTGCTTTCTTGTCAGCTGGTGTGTGTCCAAAGAAAGTTCTTGTAGGTGCAAACTCACCAAGTTTATGACCGACCATGTCTTCTGACACTGTTATTGGGATAAATTTTTTACCATTATAAATTAAAAAACTTACTCCAACAAAATCTGGAAGTATTGTAGATTTTCTTGACCAGGTTTTAATTGGAATTTTTTTAGGGTCAGTTTTGTATTTATCCACCTTTTTCATTAAACTTTCCTCCACAAAAGGACCTTTCCAAACCGCTCTAGCCATTATTTAGTATCCTTTCTTTTGTTTCTTCTCTTCACAATAAATTTATCTGTTCGTTTATTATCTCTTGTTTTTAATCCTTTAGCTGATTGACCTTTTGGCGAAACCGGATGTCTTCCACCTGCACTTTTTCCTTCTCCACCTCCATGTGGGTGATCTACAGGATTTTTAACTACGCCTCTTGTGTGTGGTCTTCTTCCTAACCATCTTGATCTTCCAGCTTTACCAATTTTTATATTTTTTTGATCTGGATTGCTCAGGACACCAATTGTAGCCAAAGATCTTGAGTCAATTTTTCTTAACTCACCAGAAGCTAATTTTATTAAACTGTAGTTACCGTCTAATCCGCTAATAGTAACAGATGTTCCGGCTGATCTTGCTATTTTACCACCTCCGCCGGGTTGAATTTCAACGTTATGAATATCTATACCAACAGGGATATCTTGTAATGGCATGCAATTACCAACTTTTATCTCTTTTTTGGATCCATTTTCGACTTTATCACCAACTTTAATTTTTTGTGGAGCTAAATAATAAGCGTGAGAATTATCCTCAAATTTTACCAACATTATATAACAAGATCGATTTGGATCATACTCTATTCTCTCAACAGTAGCAGGAGCATCAAATTTTTTTCTATAAAAATCTATATGTCTATACATCTTTTTATGACCACCAGCTCGATTTATTGAAGTTATATGACCGTTATTATTTCTTCCTTTCATTGAATTTTTTGGTGAAACTAATGACTTAAATGGTTTCCCCTTCCAAAGACCAGTTCTATCAACTAGAATTGTCCCTCTGGTAGATTTCGTATACGGTTTAAAAGTTTTTAATGCCATTAAATTCCTGTAGTTAGATCAATGCTCTGACCCTTTTTAAGTGTAATTATTGCTTTTTTAAAACCT
>CACCJO010000030.1 GCA_902546375.1 uncultured Pelagibacteraceae bacterium | reverse complement strand
ATTTTAAAGGTGGAACTCTTATTGAATTAAGATCTACAGACAGTAAGATTAATGTTTCCTCACTAAGGGATAATTTAAGTCAAATGAATTTGGGCGATGTATCTGTTAAAAACTTTGGTAATGAGACTGATTTTTTAATTAAGTTTGAAAATAATGAAAATAAAAATGTAATTGAAGAAATTAAGAAGAATTTAGATAAATCATTCGGGAACAGCTTCAATTTCAGACGAGTAGAAAATGTTGGCCCTAAAGTTAGTGCTGAATTATTAAGATCAGGTGTTATTGCAATATCAGTGGCTTTGTTTTTGATGCTTGTCTATATTTGGATAAGATTTGAATGGCAATTTAGCTTAGGTGCCATAGTAGCTTTATTTCATGATGTCATTGTTACACTTGGTCTCTTTTCTTTATTGGGACTAGAGATTAATCTTTCAATAATTGCAGCTGTACTCACAATAGTTGGTTATTCAATGAATGATACAGTTGTTATTTTCGATAGAGTAAGAGAAAATTTAAGAAAATATTCTGATATTAAAATTTTTGAGTTAACAAATATCTCTATAAATGAAACTTTATCTCGTACTTTGATAACCTCTGTAACAACTCTATTAGCGTTGCTTTCAATATTCTTTTTTGGCGGCGAGGTTTTAAAAGGTTTTTCTTTAGCCATGATATTCGGGGTAATATTTGGGACTTATTCATCAATTTATATTGCAAACACAGTGTTAGTAAGACTAAATGTGTCTCAAAAAACTGTCCTTAGAGAAGATAAAAACTAATATAAATTTTGAGCAGCTACCATTGAAAGTAGCATTGGTAGAGATAGCAAAGTATTTGTTCTTGAAAACAACATTGCTGTTTTAGCTGATTTTGCTTTTACCTCAGGTTCACATTCTACTATACCTAAAGCTTTTTTCTGATTAGGCCAAATTACAAACCATACATTAAAAGCCATAACAACGCCCAGCCACATCCCAATTCCAATAGCAGTGTGTTTTGGCACCCCTGAACCTATACTTAAAGTCATAGCGTCATGAAGATATCCATTTAACCATGCTAGTATAAATCCTGATAGAATTGTAAGAGCTGCTGCCCATCTAAAATAAAAAAGAGCAGCTGGAGCAATAACTTTACCTATTGCAGGTTTTTGTTCGTCTGGAATTTTACTCATGTTCGGAATTTGTACAAAATTAAAGTACCACAAGAGACCTATCCACATTATTGCTACCACGACGTGAAAAAATCTTGTCAACCATGACCAGAAAAGTCTATCAAAACTAAATCCATCATTTTGATAGAATAATCCAAAAAAAACAATTACAGCTAAGGCTAACGAAGCATGTATTGTTCTTGGTAGAGAGGCTAATAATTTATCCATATTCAAATATACTAATTTTGATTAAGTTTAACAATGATTTTTTCTTAGTTTAAAAGTGGTTTCAAAAATTTTCCAGTGTAACTCTCATTAATTTTACAGATTTCCTCTGGCTTTCCTTCTGCGATAATTTTTCCACCTTTAACACCACCCTCAGGGCCCATATCAACAATATAATCCGCTGTTTTTATTACATCTAAATTGTGTTCAATTACAACAACAGTATTTCCTAGTGCTACAAATGTATGAAGAATTTCAAGTAGTTTTTTTATATCATGTTGATGTAAACCAGTAGTTGGTTCATCTAGTATATACATTGTTCTCCCTGTAGATCTTTTTGATAATTCTTTAGCTAACTTAATTCTTTGAGCTTCACCACCTGAAAGGGTTGTAGCTTGCTGCCCAATTTTGATATACCCCAATCCAACTTTTTTTAATGTTAGTAATTTTGTTTTAATATTAGATATATTTTCAAAATATTCACATCCTTCATCGACAGTCATGTTTAAAACATCAGCAATACTTTTATCTTTAAACTTAATTTCTAAAGTTTCCCTGTTATATCTAGTGCCTTTACATTCGTCACATTGAATATAAACATCTGGCAAAAAGTGCATTTCATATGTAATGACCCCATCTCCTTCACATGCTTCACATCTTCCACCTTTAACATTAAATGAAAATCTCCCAGGCTTATAACCTCTAGACTTTGACTCAGGTAATCCAGTAAACCAATCTCTTATAGGACCAAAAGCACCTGTATAGGTTGCTGGATTAGATCTAGGAGTTCTCCCAATAGGTGATTGATCAATATCGATTATCTTATCAACTAACTCTGTTCCCTTAAATCCCTTAAAGGGTTTTGGAATTTTTCTGGATTTGTTATTATTTAATGTAAGATTTAAAGCATTATACAAAGTCTGCAATACAAGAGTAGATTTTCCACTACCAGAAACTCCTGTTACACAAGTTAAGCTTCCTAGTGGAATCTTTAAGTTTACATTATTAAGATTATTTCCGGTTGCACCTGTAATTTCTAAAAATCTTCCATTCTTAGCTAATCTTCTTTTTGATGGCACATTTATTTTAAATTTATTAGATAGATATTTTCCGGTAATGCTATTTTGATTTTGACTTATTTCTTTTATTGAACCTGCCGCAACAACTTCACCACCTTTGTTACCAGCTTCAGGTCCAAGATCAATTATATGATCTGCATTCTCCATTGTTTCAGTATCATGTTCAACTACTATAACTGTATTACCTAAATCTCTTAATCTTTTTAAAGCATTGATAAGTTTTACATTATCTTTTTGATGAAGACCTATTGATGGTTCATCTAAAACATATAAAACTCCTGTTAAACCAGAACCGATTTGTGATGCTAATCTTATTCTTTGTGCTTCACCACCAGATAAAGTTCCAGATTCTCTTGAGAGAGTCAGATAATCAAGACCAACATTAAGTAAAAAATTTAATCTTTCGTTAATTTCTTTTAAAATATGTTCTGCGATTTTGATTTGTCTTTTGTCTAAATTATTCTTTAAATTATCAAACCAAATTGCAGCATCTGAAATTGATTTTTCTGTAACCTCACTTATATGAAGACCATCAATTTTTACGCATAATGCTTCATCTTTTAATCTATGACCATTACACCTTTCACATTTGGTATCTGATTGATATTGAGCAATTTCCTCTCTTTTCCAATCACTATCTGTTTCTAGGTATCTTCTTTCTAAGTTGTTTATTACACCCTCAAAAGTTTTTTTATGTGAATATTTCTCGTAACCATCGTCATACGTAAATTTTATTTCCTCATCATCAGATCCATAAAGGATAATATCTTTTATCTTTTTTGGTAATTTTGACCATTTTTCTTCTAGAGAAAATCCATAATGCTTTGCTAATGAACTTAATGTTTGAGCATAATACAATGTTGTTGTTTTTGCCCAGGGTTCGATTGCACCATCAATTATACTTTTTTTCTCATTTGGTATAACTAAATTTGGATCAACATTAAGCTTTATTCCGATACCCTCGCATTCCTCACAAGCACCAAATGGACTATTGAAAGAAAATAATCTTGGTTCAATTTCTTCTATGGTAAATCCACTTTCAGGACACGCAAATTTTGTTGAAAAAATCAACTTTTCTATTTTTCTGAATTTTTTTGGTAAAGTTTCATCTTCATATTCAACAAATAAGAGCCCATTAGCTAGCTGTATTGAAGTCTCTATACCTTCTGCAAGTCGATTTCCTAAAGATGAGTTTAGAACTATTCTATCAACAAGTATTGAAATATCATGTTTAATTTTCTTATTTAACTCTGGAACTTT
>CACCJO010000029.1 GCA_902546375.1 uncultured Pelagibacteraceae bacterium | reverse complement strand
AAAAATTTAAAGATTATTACTCATGCTCATGTAAAAAAAATAAATTTCGAAAATAAAACTGCTAAAAATATTGAGTACTGGCAAGAAAATGCTCTGAAAAAGGTTGCAGCTAACAAAGAAATAATACTCTCATCTGGGTCAATTGGATCACCTCAGATTTTACAAACTTCAGGGATAGGAAATTCAGAAAAATTAAAAGACCTTGGTGTAACTATGGTGCATGAACTAAAGGGAGTTGGAGAAAATTTACAAGATCATTTAATGTTCAGACCAATTTACAAAGTTAATGGACTTAAATCATTAAATAAAAAAGTTAATAGTTTATTTGGTAAATTAATGATTGGTCTAGAATATGTTTTTAATAGGAGTGGACCAATGACAATGGGTGCTAGTCAAATGTGTATGTTTGCAAAGAGTGATCCTTCTTTAGAATTGCCAGATCTTCAATGGCACGTGCAACCAATGAGTATGGACACTTTAGGTGCTACAAAAAACCATGACTTTCATGCATTCACACCTACTGTATCAAATATAAGACCAACAAGTAGAGGTCACGTAAATATTATTAATAAAGACTCAAGAATTTATGCAAAGGTAAAACTCAACTATCTTTCAACTGACCATGATCGTATGGTTGCTGCAAAAGGTTTGAGACTTACAAGGAAAATAGTAATGGAGTCTGAAACTTTTAAAAAATATAAACCAGAAGAATATAGACCTGGTATTGATATTAATGATGATGAAGAACTTGTAAAAGCTGGATCAAATTATGCACAAACTATTTTTCATCCAGTTGGCACATGTAAAATGGGACAAGATGATATGGCGGTAGTTGATGAGACTCTTAAAGTAAAGGGTTTAAATAATTTAAGAGTAATTGATGCATCAATAATGCCTAATATAACTTCGGGTAATACTAATGCACCTACAATAATGATTGCCGAAAAAGGTGCTGATATGATACTTAGAAGTTAATGCTCTCTGATTTTATTACTCCAGAACAAATTACAATTTTAACACAAATCATTTTAATTGATCTTGTTTTAGCAGGAGATAATGCAATCATAATTGGAATGGTTGCATCAAAATTTTCTTTAGAACAAAGACGAAAAATTATTTTTTGGGGAATAGGTGGAGCAGTTGTCTTAAGGATAATCTTAACTTTATTGACTGCTTATTTATTACAAATTACAGGTTTAAGGTTGATTGGAGGTATTCTTCTTCTCTATATTGTCTACAAACTTTATGTTGATGTCATTAAAGGTTCTGATCACGAAAGTGATATAAAGGTAGATAATTCCAGTTTCCTTAAAGCTATTTGGACAATCTTATTAGCTGATTTTACCATGAGTTTAGATAATGTTTTAGGAGTTGCAGGAGCAGCGGGGGACCATTATTACTTATTAATTTTTGGTCTTGTTTTATCAATTGTACTGATGGCAACAGCAGCAACATTAATATCAAATTGGATAAAAAAAGTAAATGTAGGTTTATTGTTATACCGTGTAATACAGCACACTATTGGTATGATGATTTAAGAAAAAGAATAAAATTACCAATTATAAACATGCCAAAAGAGGTATTTATTCATACTAAAAAAACATGTAAAAAAAATTCGTCAATTGGACTATTAGCAACTGAGGGTACTTTAAACACTGGTGTTTATAATAAATTTTTTGATAAAAATTATAATCTTGTTTTTCCAAATATTTCTTTACAAAAAAATTCTGTAAATAAAGCAATAAAATTTGTAAAAATGGGAAATGTAAAAGCTGCCAGCAAAGTTATTAAGCCAGCCATAAATTATTTGATTAAAAAAAAATGTAAAAAAATAATTTTAGGATGTACCGAATTACCGATAGCTATATTCGCATTTAAATCTTTTAAAAAAGTAAAGACCTCAAAAATTTTTTTAGATCCAAATTTGATATTAGCCAATGCTGCAATGAAAAAATATCGTAAATAATGAAATCTAAAGATAAACCATATATTTTATATGTAGCCGAAAAAATATATCTAGAGGTTTCAGAAATTAAAAAAAAAAATAATGGTTTTTCTAATATTGATGCCATAGATGGTTTTATTGGATCTGAAACTTATAAAGAAGTAAGTAGTGGTAAATTTCATGACAATTGGTTTGAGGAATTAAAGAAAAAAAATGAAAAAATTCCTGAGGAGACAATGAGATTACTGAAAATACAAAGAGAAATGATGATCAAACAATTAATTCAATACCCGGAACTTTATTACACTAAAAGTCATTTTCCTCTAGAAATTTCTCAACGTGCGTTCGATCACTTATGGAGAATGTGTGAAAGTTACGAATTATGGTGTAAAGAAACTAACCAAAAAAAATTGATTCTTTTAAATCTTACTGATTAATTTTTTGTTGTATTAACTTATTGTGAGTCAATTTTACTCTTTTTTCAACTAATAGTTTAAAATCTTTTATTACTTTTGTCTCGTTATTTTGATCAACTAATTTTTGGTGAGCTATTTTTACTCTTTTTTCTATTAAGTCTTTAAAATCTTTATTAAAGCGGTTTTCTTTATTATTTTTAGATACTTCCTCAGTTATGTAGTTAAGAGAACTTTTGCCTGTTTTTTTTTTTAATTCATTATCAAACACAAATTGAGCAGTTGCTTTAACCAAATTTCCTGAAGTGGCTACTGTGATTGCAGGACCCAGTACTGCGGGTAGAGGGACGAAACCTGTCAAAAATAAAAACGAGGTAAGAAAAAAACAAAGTTTAAAAAATCTTAAATTCACTTGATAAATTTATTTGATTTAATCAAAGGCTACAATTAATAGATTGTCCAAAATAAGCTTAAATTAAGATAAAATATTGTGGTAATTCATCATGTTTTACGTCATTTTTTAATATGATAAAAATTTTCCCTTTTATTTTTATTATCCTTTGGTCATCTGCATTTATAACTACTAAACCAATCATCGATAATAGTGATCCATTTGCTGCCTTAGCTTTTCGATTTTTTTTTGTTGCAGTTGGGTTTTTGTTATTCTCACTTTATTCTAAATATTCAATTATAATAAAAAGAAAAAACTTAATTGAGTCGGTCCTAAGTGGTATTCTTTTTCATGGTTTGTATCTAGGAGGGGTTTTTTATTCAATTTCTATCGGCATGCCCACAAGCATTGCGGCATTAATTGTAACTCTCCAACCAATTTTGACAAATATTCTTAGTGGACCAATATTAAATGAAAAGGTAACTTTAAAACAATGGATTGGTGTTTTACTTGGATTTCTTGGAGCAACACTAGTTTTGGGTTTAGATTTAGGATCGAAGATTCCATTATTGGGATTAGTTGCAACATTAATAGCACTAATTTCAATAACAGCATCAACAATTTGGCAAAAAAAATTAAGTAATAATCTACCTTTGTCAGTTAGTAATTTTTATCAAGCTGTAGGAGGATGTTTTTTTCATATTCTTGTTGTTATATTTTTTGCAAAACCATATATAGCCTTCACAAAAACATTTCTTCTTTCAATGGGTCATCAAATATTTCTTGTGTCTTTTGGTGCTTTTACAATTTTAATGTTTTTGATAAAAAAAAATTCTGCAAGTAAGACTGTTTCAATTTTTTTTCTTATTCCAGCAACATCTGCTTTAATGGCTTGGTTCTTTCTAGAAGAAAGCTTAACAACAATTGATCTTTTAGGTTTTTTGATAACGTCAATAGGAGTTTATATAGCTACTAGAGATTAATCTAAGCTATTTATTTTCATAACCAAACTCTAATGCTGAATCAGTAATAGAGTGGTATAACGACTCTCCAAAACTTCTTAGAGCAAATAATCTTACTTTAAATGGTTTATCATTTAGTAAGTCTACTGTGAAAGCAATATTATTATAAAGAGAATTTATTGAATTATTTTTCTTTAATTCACCAAAATTAAATGGTGACCCTTTTTTTAAAACTTCTATTACATGATTGCCCTCTATATCAATTACAGCTCTTGAGTGAGATAAATCAGTAACCGCAAAATCTGTTTCTTTACATGTTGAAGAAATATCGTTAATTAAATCATTTTTGGAAGAGACCAATAACCAATTTTTTGGACCATTCCATAAAATTCTTGTGTTATCATTAAAACTAACATTTAAAGGAGAGTCTTTAAGTTTTAAACCGTCAATATCTATACTTTCAATTGATATCTTAGAATTTTTAAACTGCACAATTTGCACAATTAATAAATTTTTTTTCTCTGAGATTTTTAAAAGGTCATCCCCTTTTTTGTCCTCAAAGTCTCCGAATTGTCCTTTATGATGAACATTGGCTAGTGCAGAAATTAAACTCATGATCTAACTCGTTCACCTTTT
>CACCJO010000028.1 GCA_902546375.1 uncultured Pelagibacteraceae bacterium | reverse complement strand
TTCAATTTTTCCATCTTCACTTATGATCAGACCCCCATTCTCATTCATTGAGTTATAAGGATCGATTATATTTGCGTTTATAAAATATTGTTTTTTCATTATGTACAAAATATTTTAAGACAAGCCATCCTCACCGCGACGCCTAATTCAACCTGCTCTTTAATCACACTTTTGTTGATGTCATCTGCTAGCATTGTATCTATCTCTATACCTCTATTCATTGGACCAGGATGCATAATTAAAGCATCAGATTTGGCATGTTCTAATTTATCAGGAGTTAATCCATAATATTCGTAATATTCTCTATTGGATGAAAGATATGAACTCGTCATTCGTTCATTTTGCAATCTCAACATCATAACAATATCACAATCTTTCAATCCTTTTTTCATATCTGTAAAAGTATTCACACCAAATTTTTCAATTTCTTTTGGCATGAGATTTGTTGGAGCAACAATGTTCACCTCTGCTCCTAACATACTAAGTAAATAAATATTTGATCTAGCAACTCTTGAATGAAGTATATCTCCACAGATTGCTATTTTTAATCCTTGTATTTTTTTTTTACGAGTAATAATTGTTAATGCATCTAACAAAGCTTGAGTAGGGTGCTCTCTTCTTCCATCACCAGCATTAAGAACTGCACAGTTTACTTTTTGTGAAAGTAGATTACATGCTCCAGAGTCTTGATGTCTAATTACAATGATATCAGGATGCATTGCATTTAGTGTCATTGCTGTATCTATCAATGTTTCACCTTTTTTAATTGCTGAGTTGCTAATATTCATCGACATAACATCAGCCCCAAGTCTTTTACCAGCTAATTCAAAAGAGCTTTGAGTTCTAGTAGAAGGTTCAAAAAATAAATTAATTTGAGTTTTACCCCTTAAAACATCAATTTTCTTATTTTTACTTTGATTTACTTTTATAAATGAATTTGCTTCATCAAGTATTAAGTTTACATCATTAATTGATAAATCTTGAATTCCTAATAGGTGTTTTTGAGAAATTTTAATAGCCTGATTTGATTTAATTGCCATTAAAACCAACTCTATAACTATAAACCTCTATAATAGCAAGTATTAATTATTCAAAAAATCTAAAGCTCCTTGTAATATAAAAGCAGCAGCGTTTTCGTCGATCTTTTTTTCTCTTTTACTCACATTAATATCTAACTGGCTAGATAGATTAAAAGCACCAACAGTTGAGAGTCTTTCATCCCAGAGACAAATTGGAATATCCAAGTTTTTTTCAATATTTTCAGTTGTATCTTTTACAGATTGAGCTGACCTACCTGAGGATCCATCCATATTTAAAGGATTTCCAATAATAATTCCTTTTATATCATTTTCATTAATAATTAATCTTAGTTCATCAACGAGATCTTTTAACGAATTTCTATTTATTGTTTTTAATGGAGTGGCTATTAGTTGTTTGTCATCACAGATTGACACACCAATTCTTTTAGATCCAAGGTCTAAACCTATCAATCTACACTTATCTGAGTGTTTTTTTTTAAATTCCTCTAAAGTGATCATATTGTATATTTTAAACTTAAGTGATACTTTGCGTCATATTTAAATAGCATATGAGTATAGATCTTAAAACAATAAAACATATATCTAAATTGGCAAGAATTTCAGTTGACCAGCAAAGAGCTGAAAAATTAGCCGGTGATTTAAATTCTATTTTTGATTTTATTGAAAAACTTAATGAATTAAAAACTGACAATGTAGAACCATTAACTTCTATTGCAGAAACAACATTAAAATTAAGATCTGATGAAGTAAAAAGTAAAAATATACGAGAACAAATTATTAAAAATTCTCCTCAAAATAATGAGGACTATTTTGTAGTACCAAAGGTTATTGAATAATGTCAGATATTACAAAACAATCCCTTACAGAACTGGTTGAAAATATTAAAAATAAAAAACTTTCTTCAACAGATGTAACCAAAGCATTTATCGATAGATCTGAAAAATCTGAGAAATTGAATGCTTATATTACAAATGACTTTACATCAGCTTTGGATAAAGCAAAAAAATTTGATCAAAAACCTAATTTTGATTTAAAACTTCCTGGTATTCCAATGGCAGTTAAAGATTTATTTTGCACGAAAAATATTAAAACAACTGCTGGTAGTAAGATTTTAAATAACTTTATCCCAACTTATGAATCAACAGTAACAGAAAATATTTGGAATGAAGGCGCAATACTTCTAGGTAAGCTAAACTGTGATGAGTTTGCAATGGGCTCATCAAATGAAACAAGTTTTTTTGGTAATGTTCAAAGTCCTATTGATAAAAATTTAGTTCCTGGTGGATCATCAGGTGGCTCAGCTTCAGCGGTGGCCGGACAATTGACTCCTGTTACAATTGGTACTGATACTGGTGGATCAATTAGACAACCAGCTTCTTTCACTGGAATTGTTGGATTGAAACCTACATACGGAAGTTGTTCAAGATATGGAATAGTTGCTTTTGCTTCATCATTGGATCAAGCAGGACCAATGGCACAAAATGTCAAAGATTGTGCTTTATTGCATGAAGTGATTAGTTCCTATGATCCTAAAGACTCTACTTCAATAGATTTTAAAAGAAATCATTATAGTAAAGAACTCACAAATAACATAAAAGGAAAAAAAATTGGAATACCTAAAGAATATAGAGTCGATGGTATGCCAAAGGAAATTGAAGATCTTTGGCAAAAAGGTATTCAATATATTAAAGATTGTGGTGCTGAAACTATTGATATTTCTCTGCCTAATACAAGTTATGCCTTACCAACATATTATATAGTTGCTCCAGCAGAGGCGTCATCAAATTTAGCAAGATATGATGGTGTTAAGTATGGATTTAGGGCTAAAGGGGAAAATTTAATTGATATGTACGAAAAAACTAGATCAGAAGGTTTTGGAGCTGAAGTTCAAAGAAGAATTATGATTGGAACTTATGTTTTATCTTCTGGGTATTATGATGCATATTATCTTAAAGCCCAAAAAGTAAGGAAACTTATCAAAAATGATTTTGATGAGGCTTATAAAAAAGTCGATGCAATTTTAACTCCATCAACACCTAGCTCAGCATTTAAAATAGGTGAAAAAACTAATGATCCAGTTTCAATGTATCTTAATGATATATTCACAGTTCCTGTTAACTTGGCTGGACTTCCAGGTATCTCAATACCTGCTGGACATGATACAAAAGGTTATCCTTTAGGTTTACAAATTATTGGCAAAGCCTTTGATGAACAAAATATATTAAATATAGCTTATGCCATGGAAGAAAAGATCAACTTTAGAAACAAAATCACTGATTGGTGGATAAAATGAGTAAAAAAGTTTCAGAATATTTGATCAATCGAAAAGATAATCAGTATGAGGTAGTAATTGGTTTAGAAGTTCATGCTCAAGTTTTATCTGAGTCTAAATTATTTTCTACTTCAGCAACCAAATTTGGAGCAGAACCTAATACTCAGGTTAGTTTAGTTGACGCTGCATTTCCAGGGATGTTACCAGTAATAAACGAATTTTGTGTCAAACAAGCAATTAAAACTGGCATTGGCCTTAACGCAAAAATTAATAAACGTTCAGTATTTGATAGAAAAAATTATTTTTATGCTGATTTACCTCAAGGATATCAAATATCACAATTTAAAGATCCTATAGTAGGCGAGGGTAAAGTTATTTTGGATATGCCTAATGGTCAAAAAGAAGTTGGTATAGAAAGATTACACCTAGAACAAGATGCAGGAAAAAGTATACATGATCTTGACCCACAAAATACCTTTGTTGATTTAAATAGATCAGGGGTAGCTTTAATGGAAATAGTGAGCAAGCCTGATCTAAGATCCCCAGATGAGGTTAATGCTTACATTAAAAAATTACGATCTATAATGAGATATTTAGGAACTTGTGATGGAAATATGCAAGAGGGCTCTTTAAGAGCTGATGTGAACGTTTCTGTAAGACCAAAAGGCTCAAAGGAATTCGGTACTCGATGTGAAATTAAAAATGTTAATTCAATTAAGTTTATGCAAATGGCGATAGAATATGAGGCTAATAGGCAAGTTGATTTAATAGAAGATGGCAAAACTATTGATCAAGAAACAAGGCTTTTTGATACGAAGAAAAATGAGACAAGGTCAATGAGATCAAAAGAAGACGCTCATGATTATAGATATTTTCCAGACCCTGATTTATTACCTTTGGAGGTTTCGGAAAAATTTATTGAAGAACTTAAAAATGATATTCCAGAACTTCCAGATGATAAAAAGAAAAGATTTATTGAAGAGTTTAAATTGTCTTCTTATGAAGCCAATATTTTAGTGTCTGATATTGATACTGCAAAATACTTTGAAGAGGTTGTAGCTAAAATGGGTAAAAACAAGGATATTAAGTTGGCAGTCAATTGGATTACAGGAGAACTATTTGCTGTTTTAAATAGCAAAGGTTTAGAAATTTCTCAAAGTCCAGTGAGTGCTAAGAATTTCGCTATTTTGATAAATCTTATTAAGAATGGAACTATCTCAGGAAAGATAGCAAAAACTGTTTTTGAATTGATAATAGATGGTGATAAAGATCCTCAAAAGATTGTGGAGGAAAAAGGATTAAAACAACAA
>CACCJO010000027.1 GCA_902546375.1 uncultured Pelagibacteraceae bacterium | reverse complement strand
CCAATTAAACATATTCTAAAAAATAAACCTAAAAATGATAATCAAGTGATAGAGCTACTGGATGATATTTCGAAAGATTTATTTAATCATGATTTGGAATTAAGAATCCAAGAATTAGAATCGAAGTTTTCAGAAGATTTAAGTGAAACGACTTTTAATCAGCTAAAAGAGCTTAAAAACGAGAGAAAAATCAACTAATCTGAATAAATTAGCAATGGATTTTTGCGAATTTGATATTATATAAGTCTCTCTAACTTAAATTGTTGTGGAAAGAATTATTACTAAATCATTTGCTAGATTAATGGGTCGAGGAACCCATAGAGGTTTCATCACTCACGAAGAATTAAGCAAATCTCTTGGTAAAAGAAATCTATCAGATGAAAATTTATCACAAGCTTTTATTCATATTCTAGATGAAGGAATAGTATTAGTTGAAAAAAAATCAGATTTTAAAGTTTTAAGAAAAAAAGAAAATTCTTCTAAAGAAGAGGGTAAAACAATCGAAAAGAGTGATGACCCCATTAGAATGTATTTAAGGGAAATGGGTGGTGTTGAATTACTTTCCAGGGAGGGAGAGATTGCAATTGCAAAAAGAATTGAGGCAGGAAAAGATGTAATGTTAATTGCATTGTCTCAAAGTCCGATCACTGCCCAACAATTATTTGAATGGGATGAAAAACTACAAAAAGATGAGATATTGGTTAGAGAGATCATTGATATTGATACTAACTATATGGAGGATGAAAACACAGGTCCAAGTGCCAAACAAAAAAATGCTGGAGAAGATGAAAAGGATGAAAATTCTAATGATGAGAGTGATGATGATTTCAACCCGACTCTCGCTGCAATGGAGTCAGAGATTAAGCCAAAAGTGTTACAAACAGTTCATATACTTACAAAAGAGTATCGTAAGTTGATAAAATATCAAAAAGAGAAATTAGATTGTGTTCTTAATTCACAGACTTTTTCTCCATCAAAAGAAAAAGGCTATACAAAAATTGTAAATGATATTTTAGAAAATATTAAATCTTTGCAATTGTCCCCATCTGTACTAGAGGAACTCGTCCAAAAACATTATGTTGAAAATAAGAAAATTATTTCTTTAGAGGGAAATCTTTTAAGACTTGCAATGGACCAAAAAATACCAAGAAACGAATTTATTAAGTTTTATATAGGTAATGAAATTAATCCTAATTTAAAAAAGTTTTTAGATACTAATACATTATGGAAACAATTTTTCACAAAGAATAAAGAAGAGTTTAAAAATATAAGAGAAAGATTAATTGAAATTAGTCATAAACTTGGAATGTCAGTAACTGACTTTAAAAAGTTAGTTAGTAGAGTTCAAAAGGGAGAGAAAGAATCAAGAATTGCTAAAAAGGAAATGGTAGAGGCCAATTTAAGGCTCGTAATTTCAATTGCAAAAAAATATACAAATAGAGGTCTTCAATTTTTAGATTTAATTCAAGAAGGAAATATTGGATTGATGAAAGCAGTTGATAAGTTTGAATATCGAAGAGGTTATAAATTTTCAACTTATGCAACTTGGTGGATCAGACAGGCAATTACTAGATCAATAGCTGATCAAGCAAGAACAATAAGAATCCCAGTACACATGATTGAAACAATCAACAAAATTGTAAGAACACAAAGATTAATTCTGAGTGAGTTTGGTAGGGAAGCTACTCCTGAGGAATTAGCAAAAAAACTTCGTATGCCTTTAGACAAGGTTAGAAAAGTTTTAAAAATATCAAAAGAACCAGTTTCACTAGAAAAACCGGTTGGAGATGAAGAGGATAGTAGTCTAGGTGATTTTATAGAAGATACAAAAGCACTTGCACCATTAGAACAGGCAATTAAATCAAATTTAGGTGAAGCAACAACAAAAATATTATCAACTCTAACTCCAAGAGAAGAAAGAGTTTTAAGAATGAGATTTGGAGTTGGAATGAATACTGACCATACTTTAGAAGAGGTTGGATTACAATTCTCAGTAACTAGAGAAAGAATTCGTCAAATTGAAGCGAAAGCTTTAAGGAAACTAAAGCATCCAAGTAGATCAAAACAACTGAAGAGTTTCTTAGAAAGTTAATTTGGGCCGTTAGCTCAATAGTAGAGTACTGCATTGACATTGCAGGGGTAGTTGGAGCGTAACCAACACGGCCCACCATAAAATTCTTTGTTTAATAAATTTTTCAAATTGATATAAGTAAATTTTAATTCAGGGCCTGTAGCTCAGTTGGTTAGAGCAGTACACTCATAATGTATTGGTCCCAGGTTCGAGTCCTGGCGGGCCCACCAAATCAAGTAAAATCAACGTTTAGGAATTTAAGTTTCTTAAAATTTTAGCAAAAAACGCTCTAAAAATTTTTTCATTGTATACCAAATTGAGTCCAATCATTTTTAGCAATGTACTGGTCACTTAATAACTTGAGTGGTATGTTTTTATATGGCTAAAGCACAAACTACAGGACGTATTGGAGAATTATCAGTTGAATTAGAACTTACTAGCAGGAATTGGTTAGTTGGTAACTTTAATTCAAATATACAAAATGCAGCTGTTTATGATTTATTTGCTGTAAAAAAAAATAATAAAAAACTTATCAGAGTAAAATCTTACAGCCTTTTTGATGGCGATAAAGGAACAATTCAATATTCATCAAGAAAGACTGGTGAAATATTTTTAGATCTGTTTAAAGAAAATAAAGATGATTTTGTAATTCTGTGTGGTGTTAGCAATGGTAAAGTTAAAGAGTACTTTATATTACCAACTTTGATTGTTGATAAAACACTTAAAGAATCTAATAGAATTTATCATTTAGGAAAAAAAAGGGATGGATCTAAACGTAAAGTAACATCTCATAGAGCTATATTTCTTCAGGAAAGCAAAGATCACTATTGGTGTGGATGGAGAAGAAAATGGAACAAATTTTTAAACAACTGGGATATATTAGAAAAATAAAATATGACTAAAATTGTATATATTCTCACTAATCAATCTATGCCAGATACAATTAAGATTGGCATAACAGATAATCTTGAGAGTAGAATGAAGCAATTAGACAATACGTCTACACCTCTACCTTTTGAATGCTATTATGCTGTTGAAGTAGACGATGCAAAAGCTATTGAAAAAAAAATTCACGAAGGTTTAGATGATAAAAGGATTAGGCAAAGTAGAGAATTTTTTAATGCCACACCAGAACAAGCAAAAGCAATATTAGAGATAGCAGAATTAATGGGTGGAAAGAACATAACACCTACAGAAGATGTAGTAGAAACAGTTCAAGATAAGCAAGCTTTAGACAATGAAAGAAAGAGAAGAGGTAATATAGATTATTTTGGAATACTTGGGATAACAAAAGGAACCACTTTAACTTTTTCAAAAGATGAGAGTATAACTTGCGAAACTACCGATGATGGTAAAGTTATTTTTAGAGGTAAAGAAACTTCACTTTCTGGATCAGCTTTAATAGTAACAAATGAGATGGGGTACGATTGGGGTAGAGTTCAAGGTTCAGGTTATTGGTGCTATAATGGAAAAACATTGAGAGATTTAGTGGCTGAAAAATAAATGAAAAAACTTTTAGGGATCGTGGTTTTTTTGTTTTTTTGAGAAGGTAAATTAATTGAGGACTGAAAATCTAAACAATAATTTAAAATATCTAATTATATTTTTATTGGGATTGTATGTTGGTCTTGAGTTCCCTGATAAAGATCAGATGTTTCAAAAATCACTTGGCCACAGATCAATAATTACCCACAGTATATTGTTACCATTGTTATTAATTTTAATTAATTCATTTAAACCAAAGATTTTAATTAATATTTTTATTATAGGAGTTTTTTTAGGAATTGGTCTTCATTTATCAGCAGATCTACACCCTAAGAACTGGAATTGGTACGGATATGCAAATATAAAACTTCTTTCAAACAAATCCATAGGTGCGTTAAGTCCTATCTGGATAGGAGCGAACGCCATAATAAGTATATTTTTTTCGATAAAAATATTATTTAAAAATTTCAATAAAAAATTATTCAAATTCTCTTTTGTTATTATTGCATTGGTGACAGGTACTCTGTATTCAAGTTTTGAAGATCATAATCAAACAGTAATTTTAATTACTTATTTTGCAATATTTTCTGGTACTTTTTATATTGTTCAAAAAAAACAAAATTAAATATGTACACAATAATTTGCTTAATCAGGTTTTTTTATTGTATTCCAAATTGTGTACTTTCAAACTTTGAGATTAAATAAATTAATTATAGAAATGTTAATTTAGGTTCTCTCAGGACTCTCATAATGTATTGGTCCCAGGTTCGAGTCCTGGCGGGCCCACCATTTCATCAATATTAATTTTTTGAAAATTCTTCTAAAACTTTAAATAAAGCTTTAATGTCATCATTATTTGAATTTAAAACAGAGGCAAATTCCTCTTTTTGAGTTCTTGCTAAACTTAGGCCCTCTATTATTAAATCTCTAATTAACGGGTTTTCTGGATTTTTAGTATAGATTCTCCAATCAATTTTTATCTCAGGTCTTTCATTAGTAGCTTTTAAAATACTATTTACGATAGTGTAATTTTCGTTAAGTTTCTCTTTGCTTCGCACATCAATTTCAGGATTAGTGTATTCTGCTAGTCTACTAGAAAAACTTTTTAAAAAATATTCTTCAAATAATTCAGCATACCTTTTTTTTTCCTTTTCGTTTAAAGATTTTCTTTTCTTTCCAAGTGTATAAAATCCGATTCCCCTGATATCCACAGTTTCTTTTGCGATAGACTTTAGTTTTTCAATCTTTTCGTCTTTTGTGATATTTTCTCCCAGTAATTTAGATGCTCTATTGACAGTTGATTGTACAAAAATGTCAGGCTCTATAGAAAATGAATTAAATGTTATTGAAAAAAAAACAATTGAAAATACTAACAATTTTTTTTTTATCATTTGGTAATGAAATTATTGTGTTTCTATTTCTTCCCAATCACTATCATCTTGAGTTTCAATAACTTTTTGACTGTTCAAGATTTTTTGCTGTCTATCTTGTAAATAAAGACTTTTTACAGATGCGTAAAAATCAAGTGAGTTTTTTTCTAGATTTTCAAGAGAGTCAAAGTTTTTAGCCCTAAAATCAACCCCGCTCGTAACCTTGGATGAGTAATAATCTACATCTCTAA
>CACCJO010000026.1 GCA_902546375.1 uncultured Pelagibacteraceae bacterium | reverse complement strand
ATAAAACTGCAATTATATGGGTAGGGGATGACCCAAAAGATACTCAAAAAATTTCTTATAAGCAATTACATCAAAAAGTTTCAAAAGCTGCTAATGGTCTAAAAAAACTAGGGATACAAAGAGGCGACCGTGTCACTATTTATTTGACGATGATACCTGAATTAGCAATACTGATGTTAGCTTGTGCAAGAATAGGTGCCGTCCACTCAATAATTTTTGGTGGTTTCTCTGCAGAGTCAATTTCAGGAAGAGTGAATGATTGTAAATCAGAATATATAATTACTGCTGATGAGGGAGTAAGAGGAGGCAAAACTATTCCTTTAAAAGCAACTACAGATGAAGCTTTATCTAATTGTCCAGATGTTAAAAAATGTATTGTAGTAAAGAGAACTGGTAATTATGTATATTGGGATCAAGATCGAGATGTCTGGTATCACGACCTAATTAAGGATGTACCAAATCATTGTGAGCCTGAGGAAATGAGTGCAGAGGATCCTTTATTTATTCTCTATACATCAGGATCAACCGGAAAGCCTAAAGGAGTATTACATACCACTGGAGGATATATGGTTTATGCTTCTATGACTCATCAATATATTTTCAATTATAAACCAAATGATATTTATTGGTGTACAGCAGATATTGGATGGGTAACTGGTCATAGCTATATAATTTATGGACCATTAGCTAATGGTGCAACAACCATTATGTTCGAAGGTGTTCCAAATTACCCAGATAGTTCAAGGTGGTGGCAGATAGTAGACAAATATAAAGTAAATACTTTTTATACAGCGCCGACAGCTATAAGGGCCTTGATGAGAGAAGGTGATGGCCCAGTTAATAAAACTACTAGAAAATCTCTAAAATTATTAGGAACTGTTGGAGAACCTATAAATCCAGAAGCATGGATGTGGTATTACAAAACTGTTGGTAATTCAAAATGTCCGATAGTCGATACATGGTGGCAAACAGAAACGGGAGGAATTCTTATAGCACCACAAACTGGAGCCATTCCACTTAAACCTGGATCAGCAACAAAACCTTTTTATGGAATTAAACCGGTGCTTGTGAATAAAGACGGTAAAGAAATAAAAGGTGAAGGTGAAGGTAGACTTTGTATAGCTCAATCTTGGCCTGGTCAAATGAGAACAGTATATGGTGATCATCAAAGGTTTATTGATACATATTTCTCTCAATTTGATGGAAAATATTTCACTGGAGATGGATGTAAAAGAGATAAAGATGGTTATTATTGGATAACTGGTAGAGTTGATGATGTGATTATTGTGTCTGGTCATAATCTTGGTACCGCTGAAATTGAAAGCGCATTTGTTGCACATCCTAAAGTAGCCGAAGCTGCAGTGGTTGGATATCCTCATGATATCAAAGGGAATGGGTTGTACTGTTATGTTACTTTAAACGCTGGAGAGAGCGAGACGGGCGATTTGGATAGAGAACTAAAACTTTGGGTCAGAAAACAAATAGGACCTTTAGCAACACCAGATCTAATTCACTTTACCCCAGGGCTTCCAAAAACAAGATCTGGAAAAATTATGAGAAGAATTTTAAGAAAGATTGCAGCAAACGAGCATGGACAACTAGGTGATACAACTACTCTTGCAGATCCAGGTGTAGTCGATAGCTTAGTTGAAAATAGAAAAAATACTTAAAATTTTATTCTTTCATTAAATTCTTTTTTTACAACATCCCATTTTAAAATCACTGAGTTTAGAACTATTTTACGATCTAAAGTTTTTAAATCTTCTGCAATTGGTGCCCACTTATATAAAGATAAAGCGCTAGTATTGAATGGTAAATCATTGTGATGATCATCCCAATTAATATTTTGTATTCTTTCATCAAAACTTTTTTTTGCATTTTCAATGATATCAATTGGCATCTTATTTGAAGTTTCATCATCTAAAATTTTTAAAAAAATTTCTTTTGCTTTCTCTGTGTCTTGGTAATTGAAATTCGCTTTCAATTTTGAAAATGTAAACAATGTAAGATCTTGAAGTGCGACCGCATAAATATTCCACTTAGCCAAATTTACTGAGTCCATAAAAGTATCATTCTCAAAATGAAGAACGTACCTAGTTCCCATCCTCGTTTTAAGATAGCCGTAAAGAGTAACCTGACTCACCCAGGCAGATTTTGTTTGAATAAATGTTTCAAGTTCATCCAAATTGCTAATTTTCCCCTTGGGAATGAAAGCTTTGAACATGGCAAAAAGATAAGTCTTAAAATCATGCCAAGTTAAATCCCTCCACGTTAATTTGTATTTTCCCATAAAAAGCCCTATTTTTGACACTTATAACTTGAAAAGACCAGTAAATTTACCAATTTTAACACTTTAAATCTATTTCATAATGGTTATGGTTTTCGCCAGTTATAACTAAAAAGAGAGAGGTATAAATGTCAAAACAAGAACAACACTGGGAAAAATCCAAGGGTTTGCTAATAATGACGTTAGCAATTTGGTTTGTTTTCTCAATTGGCATCTTCCTATTCGGGGCTGAAATGAACGAAGTTACGGGACCATTTGGTTATCCGTTAACTTATTGGTTCACATGTCAAGGTTCTCTTGGAATTTTCGTAATACTGATTTTCTGGTTTGCGAACAGGCAAGAAAAAATTGATGAAGAGTTCGGCTTCAGTGAAAGAGGAGATGACTAATGATTAAAGGTAATTTTATAGACAATTTACCTAAGGTTTATGGAATCTATACAGGTGGTTTTTTAGCTTTCATAATCATTATGTCAATTGCCGAGCAGATGGGTATGACAGCGAAAACAATTGGTATTTGTTTCGTTGCCTTCACGGTAGCCATCTATGCTATAATTGGTTATCTATCACGTACAGCTCAAGCTGATGCGTATTACGTAGCTGGAAGACAAGTACCAACCGTGTTCAACGGAATGGCGACAGCAGCAGACTGGATGTCTGGTGCATCATTCGTTGCAATGGCAGGTGGTATTTACTTTAAGGGTTACGGTTATATGGCACTACTTGTAGGTTGGACTGGTGGATATGTATTAGTTGCATCACTTTTAGCACCTTACCTAAGAAAATTTGGCTGTTACACAGTTCCAGATTTTATTGGTACAAGATACGGTGGTAATTTAAGTAGATTTATGGCGGTAGTAGTTTTAACTGTTGCTTCATTTACTTATGTGACTGCACAAATTAACGCCACAGGTACAATTGCATCTGTTGCACTTGATATTCCATTCCAATACGCTGTATACGTTGGACTTATAAGTATCTTACTTTGTTCAATGCTTGGTGGTATGAGAGGGGTAACTTGGACACAGGTAGCTCAATATATCGTACTAATCATAGCTTACTTATTACCAGTATTCTGGATCAGTAACAAAATGGGTGCGGGTTTCTTCCCTCACTTCATGTTAGCTGATGAAGTTTCTAGAATAGCTGAATTAGAGGCTCAGTTTGGTTTTGTTAAAAACTCTGCTGAAAATCTAAAAGAAGTACCAAAAGGTTTGGCTGGAATAACTAAAGCTCACTCAGCGGTGAACGCAACACCTTGGGCATTTATTTCATTAGCGTTAGCGATGATGATGGGAACAGCTTCATTGCCTCACGTTATGATGAGATATTTTACTACTCCAAGTGTAAAAGCAGCTAGAAAATCGGTAGGTTGGTCATTATTCTTTATCTTCCTACTTTATTCTTCTGCTCCAATGTTAGCGACACTATCTAAGTTGTCATTGATTGATCCGTCACTACCAACAGGTATTATCGGTAAATCAATAGCTGAAGTTCAATCGATAGATTGGTATCAAAACTGGAACCAAGCAAACTTAATGTTTGTAAGCGACTTTAACGGAAATGGAACTCTTGAATTAAACGAGTTTTTCATGGGTGGTAAAGCCGTTGTTTTAGCGACTCCAGAAATAGCTGGATTACCATATGTAATCTCAGGTCTGGTTGCTGCTGGAGGTATGGCCGCTGCCATGTCAACAGCCGATGGTTTGATTTTAGCAATTGCAAACGCAATCTCACACGATGTTTACTATAAGATCATCGATCCAAAAGCTGAGACTGCGAAGAGACTAGTTGTTGCAAGGGTATTACTTGTAGTAATTGGTTTTGCAGGAGCAACAATCGCAGCTCTTGAGATCCAGGGTATCTTAGGTTCAGTAATCTGGGCTTTTGACTTTGCGATGTCAGGACTATTCTTCCCACTTGTACTTGGTGTATGGTGGAAGAGAGCTAACAAAGAAGGTGCTATTGCTGGTATGTTCTTAGGATTAGTTTCTGGTGCTGCTTACCTAGTTTGGGTAAGAACAGGCGGAAGTGGATTCTTAGGAATTACTCAGTTAACATTTGGTATCTTTGGTTCAGCTGTCAGCTTAGTAGCAATGGTTGTAGTCAGCTTAATGACTCAAGCACCAAACGCTGCAACGCAGAAAATGGTTGATGAGGTTCGTGTACCAGCTGGTAAATCGATCCTTGGCAAACAACACTAAATAATCTTATTAAGGGGCGATTAATTTCGCCCCTTTTAATTTCGATCTTTTTCCAATATAAATTTCTCAATGTCGGCTAACTTTCATCCTTTAGTATATATAATTGACTATATTCTTGGGGTAATCATGTGGACTTTGATTGGAAGAGTTGCAATGAATATTTTTCAAAGAGAAGACTCTCAATTTTTTTTTATGAGAGTCTTTGTTAAATTTACTAATCCTTTGATCAACTTATTTAAACCTATAACTCCATCTTTTATCATACAACCAATCGTGCCTCTTTACGTTGCTTGGTTTTTTTTCATGATAAGGTTTTACTTTATGCCTTGGGTTCTAGGATACTCAGTGATGGGTATGTTGTCATTTCCATTAGAAAGTGAGATTTCAAGACAAATTTATCAATTTTTTAATTAAATTAAATTTTAAAATTTGGTACTAGTTAATTTAATAATCTATGAAAAAAATACAAATTTCCCCCTCAATATTATCTGCAGACTTTAGTCAATTAGGAAATGAGATTAAGAGGCTAGAAGATGCAGGTGCAGATATGATACATGTTGATGTAATGGATGGTCATTTTGTTCCTAATTTAACTATTGGACCTCCGGTCATTAAGACTCTTAGAAAATATTCAGAATTAACCTTTGATGTACATTTGATGATTTCACCTGTCCATAAATATATAAAAGATTTCGCAGATGCAGGAGCTGATATAATTACTATACACCCTGAAGCGACTGATAATTTAGCAGAGTCAATTAAACATATTAAAAGTTTTAAAAAAAAGGTTGGTATTTCTCTTAATCCAAATACTGAAATCAGCATAATTGAAAATGAATTAAAGAATGTGGATTTGATTTTAGTAATGAGTGTTTACCCAGGTTTTGGAGGGCAGAAATTTATTCCTGAGGTTATTAAAAAGATTGAACTATTAA
>CACCJO010000025.1 GCA_902546375.1 uncultured Pelagibacteraceae bacterium | reverse complement strand
GGAAAGAATTAGAAATGGAAAATTTAATTCTATAAATGACTTTTTAAAAAGAGTAAATCCGAAAGATATCAACAAGTTACAATTAGAGGGTTTAGTAAAAGCAGGAGCTTTTGATAATATAAATCTAAATAGACAATCGTTATTTAATTCAATACCAAACTTTATAACAAAATCAAAAAATATTTATGAAAATAAATCTGCCAATCAGATTGATTTATTTGGTGAAAATAATACTCCAGATAGTGAAGTGATAACAAAGATTGATGATTGGAAGTTTGAGGAAAGATTGTCCAAAGAATTTGAGTCAGTTGGCTTTTTTATATCAGATCATCCCTTAAATCAATTTAAAGAAATATTTGAAGACTATAATATAAAAGACTACCTAAGTTTTAATAATGATAATGAAATAATTAATTCAAATATCGCTGCAACTTTATTAAAAATACAAGAAAGAAAAACCGCCAAAGGAAATCCTTATGCTGTTTTAAAATTGACTGATCTAACAAGTGTTTTTGAATTGTTTATTTTTTCTGAGGTTTTAGAAAAAAATCGCGAAATATTAAAAGAGGGTTCGTCAATCATATTGACTTTAGTAAAATCTGTTTCTAATGAAGAAAATCGTTTTAAGAGAATAAATGTTCAAAAAATAGCCTCACTTTCAGAGTTGATAAATAAACCAATCGAGGAGGTACTTTTTGAATTAAAATCATTAAAAGAGTTGAATGAAATCTCAAAAATCATCCCCGACAATGGAAATACAATTGTTAAAATCAAATTACGAGACCAAAATAATGAATTAGATTTTACACTTAAGAATAAGAGAAATATCGACAGAAAAATGTTAAATATAATTAGAAATAAAGAGATTTCTGCGATTATTCGATAATTTTAAGCTTGTTAAATAAAAAAAATCTTTGTAAATATTCTCTAAAATTAACAAAAATCGCACACAGTTTTTGGTTTTATACCTCCGGTCCTTAATTGGAAATTACTGTGGTGGCTTAACCGGGAAAAAATATGAAAATACCTAACGTTACAATCCAACAATTATTAGAAGCAGGTGTTCATTTAGGACACAAGACACTTAGATGGAATCCAAAAATGAAAAAATATATTTTTGGAAAAAGAGACTCAATCCATATTATTGATTTAACCCAAACTTTGGAACTTACAAAAGTTGCGCTAGAAAAAGTTCACGATGTTATATCTAATAATGGAAAAATATTATTTGTATCAACAAAAAAACAAGCATCAGAGGCTATAGCTGAAGTTGCTAAAGAAACTGATCAATATTTTGTAAATTATAGATGGTTAGGAGGAATGCTAACTAATTGGGGAACAATATCGAATTCAATTAAAAAGCTAAAACAATTAGAATTAAATTTAGTGTCAGAAAATAGAGGTTTTACAAAAAAAGAACTTCTTAAAATGAGTGTTAAAAAAGATAAGCTACAAAGATCATTGGGCGGCATATCAGAAATGAAAAAAATTCCTGATTTAGTATTTATTATAGATACAAATTACGAGTCACTTGCCATTCAGGAGTCAGTTAAATTGGGAATTCCTATTGTTGCAATATTGGACAGTAATTCAAATCCTGATGGCATTGATTATCCAATTCCTGGAAACGATGATGCCAGAAGAGCAATTGATTTATATTGTAATTTGATAAAAGAAACAATTGTGTCAGCAAAAAGTTCAATTCCTGTAGTTGAAAAAAAAGAGACTGTAAATAAAGAAACTAAATCTTCTAAGACTTTACAAGAAAAAGATAGAGAAAAACTAGAAGAAAAATTTAGCGAGAAAAAGAAAAAAACAATTAATTAATATGAGTGATATCGAAAAAGTAAAAAAACTAAGAATTGCTACAGGAGCTGGTTTTAAAGACTGTAACTTAGCTATAAAAGAAGCTAATGGTGATCTAGATAAGGCCGTAGAAATTTTAAGAGTAAAAGGAATTTCCAAAGCATCAAAAAAAATGTCAAGAGAAGCAAAAGAAGGTGTTGTTGCAATTAGTGGTGATGAAAAAAAAACTTCAATAATTGAGGTTAATTGTGAGACAGATTTTGTTGCAAAAAACGATGATTTTATAAATTTTGTAAAAGAACTAAGTGAATTGAATAATCAAAATGATTCTCATCTTGATAATCTTAAGAAAGCTAAAATGAAAAATGGTTCCACAGTTGAGGATAATTTAGTTGCGTTGATTGCTAAAATAGGAGAAAAAATTACAATTGGACAAACAAAAACTATTTCAAACTCTTCTTCAACTAATTACCAATATTTACATACAGTCGTAAAGGATAACCTGGCAAAACTAGCAGTAATTGTCTCGTTAGAAACCAAAGAAAATTCTGAAACTGTAAAAACATTTGGTAAACAATTATCAATGCATATTGCTGCTTCAAATCCTTTAGCTTTAGAGTCCACATTAATTGATAAAGCAATCATTGATAAAGAGCAGGAATTAATAACAGAAGAACTTAAAAATTCAGGTAAACCAGAGGATATAGCTAAAAAAATAAGTTTAGGAAAAATGAATAAGTTTAAAGAGGAGAATGCTCTTATGACACAGGCTTGGGTAATGGAACCCAAAAAGAAAGTTCAAGATGTTTTAAAAGAACTTGCTGTTAGTGGTTTAAAGATTAAGGAATTTAGCAGAATAAAAATAGGCGAATAGATGTTTGATGAAAAATCACATAGCTTAAAAATGGATAAAGCTATTGAAGTTTTCTCTAAAGAGTTATCGTCATTAAGAACTGGAAGAGCTAATGCAGCTATGCTTGATCTTGTTAAAGTGGATGTTTACGGTCAACAAATGCCAATTAATCAAGTTGGCAGTATAACAACACCTGAGCCAAGAATGATTAATATTCAAGTATGGGACCAAAATAATGTAAACTTAGTAGATGCCGCTATTAAAAAATCAGAGCTCGGGTTAAATCCTCAAATTGATGGGCAATTAATTAGATTACCTATACCAGAACTAAATGAAGAAAGAAGAACAGAACTTAAAAAGTTAATTAAGTCTATGGGCGAAAAATGTAAAATTTCAATTAGAAATATAAGAAGAGATGCTAATGAAGAACTTAAAAAACTCTTAAAATCAAAAGAAATTAGTGAAGATGAGGAAAAATCTTTTGAAAAAAATGTTCAAATAATCACCGATAAACATATAGCAATTGTTGACGAAAAAATTTCAACTAAAGAAAAAGAAATAATGACAATATGAACCCTTTAAGACATGTAGCCATTATCATGGATGGTAATGGGAGGTGGGGTTTGAAGAATAAAAATTCAAGAAATGCTGGTCATAGAGCTGGCTTGAATACAGTAGAAAAAATCATAAAGGAAACAATCAAAAATAATATAAAATTTCTTACTTTATATGCTTTTTCAACAGAAAATTGGAAAAGACCAAAAAAAGAAATCAATTTTTTATTCGATCTTTTAGAAAATTTTCTTAAAGAAAAAATCGAGGAGTTGAATAACCAAAAAATTAAATTAAAGATTGTTGGTAGAAAAAATTTCTCAACTAAATTAAATCGTCTATTAAACTTATCAGAAAAAAAAACCTCAAAAAATAAAAGACTTCAAATAAATTTAGCCCTAAATTATGGATCAAAAGCTGAACTAATATATGCATTTAAAGAATTAGCAAAAAATGAAGAGTCGATTAATGAAAAAAATTTAAAAAAATATTTACAGACAAAAGATATACCAGATCCAGATATATTAATTAGGACAGGAAATACGAAGAGATTAAGCAACTTTTTATTGTGGCAAGTAGCTTACTCAGAGATTTTTTTTGAAAAAAAATTATGGCCTGATTTTAATGAGAAAGATTATTATAAAATAATTGAAAAATATAAGAATATAAAAAGAAATTTTGGGAATATTTAATGGAAAAAGAGCTTCAAAAAAGAATAATTAGTTCAATTATAATAATACCTCTATCACTTTTTTTTATCATTAAAGGATCAGCATTTTTTATACTTTTTTTAATAATTCTATTTTCAATTTCTTCTTTTGAATGGCTCAAGATGGCAAAAAAAAAAGAGCTCAAATTTTTTGGAATATTTTTTTTATTACTATCTTTCTATTCAGTATATTTAATTAGAGATAGGAGTTTATTCGAATTTTTAATGATTCTTACAATTTGTATTACAACTGATATAGGTGGTTATGTTTTTGGAAAGACATTCAAAGGACCAAAATTAGTAAATATAAGTCCAAATAAAACATACTCTGGAGTCGTTGGAGGTTTTTTGACGTCAATATTTGCAGCCTATTTATTAGATTCAAATTTCAACAGTTATTTTCAAGAAAGTCAAAATTTTCTTGATGATCTATATTTCATATTAGCAGTTTTTTTAGTTTCAAGTGTTAGTCAGATAGGAGATTTAATCATTTCGTTTTTTAAAAGAACATCTAACATAAAGGATACTGGCAATATTTTCCCAGGTCATGGAGGATTGTTAGATAGAATCGACGGAATGATTTTTGTTTTTCCTTTTGTCTTTATAATTGCAAAAATTTTATAATGAAAAAAAAAATAGCTATTTTAGGTTCTACAAGTTCTATCGGTAAGTCTTTATTAAATATAATTAAAAAAGATAAAAAAAATTTTAAAATAGAATTATTAACAGCTAATACGAATTATAAAGATTTAATAGATCAAGCAAAAAAATTCAACGTTAAGAATATAATTATAACTGAACTTGATAGTTTCAAAAAAGCAAAAATTATTTGTAAAAATAAAAAAATAAAAATTTTCCAAAACTTCAAAAGTTTAAAAAAAATTTTGCCAAAAAAAGTTGATTATGTAATGAGTGCTATCTCTGGAATTGGTGGATTATTACCTACATATAAAATAATTAATAGAACGAAGTTAATTGCAATAGCAAATAAAGAAGCAATTGTTTGCGGGTGGTCACTTATTAAAAAAGAACTTAAAAAAAACAAAACTAAATTTATCCCAGTTGACTCAGAACATTTTTCAATTTTTTCACTTCTCAATGACACAAACAAAAATGAAATTGAAAAAATTTATATTACCGCCTCTGGTGGACCTTTCATAAGTTTACCTAAAAGTCAGTTTAGAAATATTAAGTTAAGTGATGCACTTAAACATCCTAATTGGAGTATGGGAAAAAAAATTACAATTGATTCTGCAACTTTAATGAATAAAGTTTTTGAGGTAATTGAAGCAAGAAATATTTTTGATATTGGCTACGACAAAATCTCAATACTTACACATCCAAAGTCATATGTTCATACACTAATTAAGTTCAAAAATGGTTTAACTAAATTTTTAATTCATGAACCAGACATGACAATACCTATTTATAATTCTGTTTATTTTGAAAAAAATAAAAATATTCAGTCAAGTCCTCTAGATTTTAAAATACTTAATAATTTGAATCTTCATAAGGTTAAAAAAAATAAATTTCCATTAATAAAAATACTTGATAAATTACCAAAATATCCATCTTTATTTGAAACAGTTTTAATAACAATTAATGACTACCTAGTTTATAAATTCCTAGATAGAAGAATTAATTTCCAG
>CACCJO010000024.1 GCA_902546375.1 uncultured Pelagibacteraceae bacterium | reverse complement strand
CTCATCTAGAGACTTAAAGAATGAGATAGTAAACATTTTAAAATCAAAGAGAGATGAAATCGTATTCAAAATGAAAATAACAAGTAAGGATGAATTTGATATCCTTGCTAAAAGAGTAGAAAATTTAGAGAAAGAACTTGAAAAAAAAAAGGTTTTAAAAAAAAAGATTAAACGGGTAAAAAAATCTTAACTTCAAGTCCATTCAAGGTCGATTTATTCAACTTTATATTACCACCGTGAGAACGTACAATGTCAGATGCAATTGACAGACCAAGCCCTACACTTGATTTGGAGTCTGCTCTTCCTTTGTCTATTTTGTAGAAAGGTTTAAATACATTATCATATTCACTTTCTGCTATTCCTGGACCATCATCTTCAACTTTTATTATTATGCTTGTTTTCTTTTTTTGAAGTTCAATATTTATTTTATTCCCATATTTAATTGAATTTTCTAATAGATTATTAAGACATCTTTTAATTAGATTTTTTCGACCATTTAGATAAACCTCTGGTAATATTTCTTTTGTAATGTTTTCATTATTATACTTACCTATAATCTCATCTATTAAATCGCTTAGATTGAACAGCTTATCCTTTTCCATAAATGAGGAACTTGTAAACTGCAAATATTCATTAAGCATTTTTTCCATTTCATTTATATCTTCGGTTAACTTCTTAGCTATAGATTTATCTTTTATAAACTCGGTTTGTAATTTCATTCTTGTTAAGGGTGTTCTCAAATCATGACTAATCCCAGATAGCATTTCAGACCTTTGATTTAGATGTCTCATAATTCTTTTTCTCATTCTATCGAATTCATAACCTGCTTGACGTATCTCAGATGCACCAGAGGGCTTAAATTCATCTACATTTTCCCCTCTTCCAAATTTTTCAGCAGCTTTAGCTAAAGCTGTGATTGGTCTTGTTTGATTTTTTAAAAATATAAGCGAAATAATTACGACTACGAATGCAGGTACAGTTATCCATAATCCAAACAGTCTTGCAGAAGTGCTTGTCAGTCTATCCTTAGGGACTATAAATTTAAAGAAACCATTTTGATATTTAATTCTTAAATCAACTAACTCTTTATAACTTGTAGTATCAAACCAAAATATTTCTAATCCAAATTTAGATTTTAATTCTCTTCTCAGTGTTCTGTCTATTGGACTAAACCATCTTTCATTGTAAGAGAAATTAAAATTTTCATCCTCAACAAATTCGATATTCAAATCTTGATATAATGAAAAAATGTTTTTTATTTCATCTTTTTCATAATTATCATTACTATAAACCTGGATGAAAGTTTGTATTTCACTAACTAATGCTCTTGTCATTCCTTTGTTAGTTTTTATCCAAAGGCTATCAAAAAAAACTATTGTAATTATTAATTGAATTAAAATTACCGGGATAGCAACTATTAGCAAAGCTCTGTAAAATAATCTTTTTGGTAATAAATTTTTTACAAATTTATTCAATCCATAAAACATAGCCAGCTCCTCTTATAGTCTGAAGAAATTTTGGATTTTTTGGATCTATTTCAATTTTTTTCCTCAATCTAGTTATGATAACATCAATTGATCTTTCTTTATCTAAGTCAATTAATCTACCAATTTCTTCCCGTTCAAAGACTTTTCCTGGGTTATTAATCATTTTCTCTAATATTGTTTTCTCAGTGTTATTTATTTTAAATTCTGAATTACCGTGTAAAATTATCTGCTTATTTAAATCTATTTTTACATTTTCAAATTCTATTATTTTCTTAGAATTATTTTTTTTTGTTTTGCTAATTATGTTTTTAATTCTAAGATCAAGTTCCTTGGGCTCGAAGGGTTTAGGTAAATAATCATCTGCTCCCACTTCTAATCCCTCTATTCTTTCATTCGGCTCACCTTTAGCAGTTAATAATATTATTGGAGTATCAATATATTCTTTATGTTCTTTTAAAAAATCAAGTCCACTTTTTCCAGGCATCATGATATCTAAAATTATTAAATCAAATTTAATAACCTTTATTTTTTCAGACGCATTTTCTGCAGTATCAGCTGTGGTGACTAAATATTTTTTTTCATTTAAATATTTTTTAACCAATGATCTAATTCCTTCATCATCATCAACCACTAAAATATGAGCCAGAAAACTATCCATTTATTATTCTTTTTAAAACTTCATCAAAATTAAGAACTTCTTGAGAACTCGAATTAAGCAATGCATTATAAATTCTTTTTTTTTGTATTTCAAAAATCTCTTTAAAAATTTTTTTTCCTTTTTCATTTAGAAAGATGTGTTTAATTCTTGTGTCAGTCTCATCTTTATTAAAAAAAACCATTTCAAGCTTGATCAAATCTTTTAAAACCCTATTTAGGCTTTGTTTAGATACTTTAAGTTTCCTCATAAGCTCTGAGATTGATATTCCCTCATACATAGATATTAAATGAATAGTTTTTTGATGAGCTAAGCCAATATGATATTTGTTGAGAATTTTTTTTGAGTCTGAAAAAGTTTCTCTATAACTTATAAATAATTTTTCAATTAAATGTTTTAATTGTTCATCTTTTAAATATAAAAGCTCTTTCATCACAGGTAAGTTATATTGACATATTATATATACACAGATATTTTTCAGTAATAATTTTATATTTCATATATGATACCTTACGATAAAAGATCTGGTAAAATATGGTACAACGGCGAATTAGTTGATTGGTCAAATGTTAAAGTGCATGTTTTAAGCCATGGATTACACTACGCTAGTTGTGTTTTTGAGGGAGAGAGAGTTTATGATGGTTCAATCTTCAAATTAGAGGAACATACTTCTAGATTTTTTCATTCAGCAAGACGAATGGGTTTTGAAATTCCTTACACTGAAACGGAAATAAACACTGCTTCAAATACTATAATTAAAAACCAAAAAGTTGAAAATGGTTACGTAAGACCAGTTGCCTGGAGGGGAAGTGAAATGATGGCGATTTCAGCTCAACAAACAAAAATTCATGTTGCAATAGCAACATGGGAATGGGGATCCTATTTTGATCCAAAATTAAAAGTTGAGGGGATTAGATTAAATATTTCTAATTGGAGAAGACCGGCTCCTAATACAATACCATGGGACACAAAAGCTTCAGGTCTCTACATGATATGCACTCTCTCAAAACATGAGGCAGAAAAAAATGGTTATACAGATTCTTTAATGCTAGATCATGAAGGTAATATTGCTGAAGCTACCGGTGCAAATATTTTTTTTAAAGATTCGAATGATGAGTTACACACGCCGTTACCAGACTCTTTCCTAGATGGAATTACTAGAAGAACAGTAATTGAAATTGCAAAATCAAAAAATATTAAAGTTCATGAAAGAAAAATAAACCCCTCAGAGTTGAAGAATTTTGTTGGATGTTTTTTAACCGGAACTGCAGCAGAAGTAACCCCGGTATCTTGTATCGCTGAAAATGAATTTAAAGTTTGTGATTTAATCATTGGTCTTAACGAAAGTTATCAGAAACTTGTTAGAAAGAAAAAAGCAGCTTAATCTTTATTATCTTCTGAAATCGCGTGATCAATACCTTTTCGTATATATTCATATCCGGTAAAAAGAGTTAAAGCAGCCGAAAGCCATAAAAGAATTATTCCAATAGTTTGAGCATTATAATCTTGAAAATTAATAATTTTGTTTCCAGTTTCACCAGAAAGTAAAAGTGCAATAGCAACCATTTGCAATACGGTTTTTAATTTTGCTAGATTTGAAACTGGTAATTTAATTTTTCCTTTTGCCAAAAATTCCCTTAATCCAGATATCAAAATTTCTCGAGTTAAGATAATGATTGCTGCTATTACCTCGTAATTTCTTATAGTTCCGTCCATTACCAACAGTATTAAAGCAGTTGCAACGATAATTTTATCTGCAATAGGGTCAAGTAATTCTCCAAGTTTAGACTCTTCCCCAAGAAATCTTGCTAGCATCCCATCTAAAAAATCTGTGAAAGATGCAACTATGAATAAAATTAATGCTGTCAAATCTCCATAAAAACCTGGCAAGTAAAATGCTAACACAAAAAAAGGAACAATTAAAATTCTTCCTATAGTTAAAATATTTGGTATTTTTTTAAGCATAATCTTTTTTATTCATGAAAAAAGTTATATATTTTTTTTGCAACTTTTTCTTCAACCCCTTCTACAGATTTAATTTCATCTAGACTTGCAGACTCAACTGCCCTAGCTGATCCAAAATGGTTTAATAATGCTCTTTTTCTTATGGAACCTATCCCGTCAATTTGGTCTAACAGCGATTTACTAATACCCTTCTTCCTTTTTGCTCTATGAGCACTAATTGCAAAACGATGAGATTCATCTCTTATTCTCTGAAGAAAGAATAAAGTAGGATCATTTTTAATGAATTTAAATTCCTTTCCATTATGAAAGAAAGTCTCATTTCCACTATTTCTATATTTACCTTTAGCAATTGCAATTATTGGAATATCATGAAGCCCAAGTTCATTTAGAGTTTCTCTAGCTACTGAATATTGTCCTTTTCCTCCATCTACCATTACTAGATCAGGAAAAGTTAAATAATTATCTTTTTCTTGTATTGCTCTTTTAAATCTTCTATTCAAAACTTCTTTCATCATTCCATAATCATCTTGTTCATTCTTTTTTAGCTTGATGTTAAATTTTCTATATCTTTTTTTAATAAATCCATCATCGCCATAAGCTATCAATGCACCTACACTGTTAGTTCCCTGTATATGACTGTTATCATAAACCTCAATCAGATTAATATTTGCTTCTAGATTAAATTTACTTGCCACAGCTTCAAATAATTCCTTATTATTTTGACTTTCATAAAGCTTTCTATTTAGACTCTCTTTAGCGTTTTTTATTGCTTGATTAATTACTTTTAATTTTGACCCTTTTTTAGCTATTGATATAGTAACTTGTTTTTTTTCTTTAAGAGAGAGTGTTTTTTCGATTAAAACTTTTTCTTTTATCTCTTCAGATAATATTATTGAGGAGGGTACACTTTTATTTTCATAAAATTGTGTGACAAAAGAATTAATTATATTGCTTAAATTCTCATCGGGATCATGTTTTGGAAAAAAAGATTGATTACCCCAGTTTTGTTTTGACCTATAAAAAAAAACCTGAATACAAGCTTTGCCGGACTCCTTATAACCTGCGATTACATCAGCCTCTATTAGATTAGCTTCATTAATTCTTTGTGATGATTGAATAATATTCAATGACTTTATTCGATCTCTTAAAATTACCGCTTTTTCAAAATCTAAATTTTCGCTAGCTTTTTCCATCTGCTCCGAGAGGCTTTTCTGTATTTTCCTTGATTTACCGGAAACAAACTCAATAGCGTCATCAACAGTCTTCTTATATTCCTCACTTTCTATGTAACCAACGCATGGGCCAGAGCATCTTTTAATTTGGTATAAAATACATGGTCGTTCTCTGTTTTTGAACACAGTATCATCACAAACTCTAAGATGAAATATTTTTTGTATCATTTTAATTGTCCAGTTAGCTGATCCAGCAGATGCAAAAGGTCCAAAATAAAAACCTTCAGTAGTTTTTTTTCCTCTGTGTCTTTTTATTTGTGGCCATTTATCTTTGTTGCCAATGAATATAAAAGGAAAAGATTTATCATCTCTGAGTAAAATATTAAATTTTGGTTTATATTTTTTGATTAAATTTGCCTCCAGAAGTAAAGCTTCACTTTCATTAGAAGTAGTTGTGATCTCCAATTTTCTTGTTTGTGACAACATTCTTTCGGTTCTAATAATATGGTTTTTTTCAGCTACATAACTTTTGAGTCTATTGGGTAAATTTTTGGCTTTACCAACA
>CACCJO010000023.1 GCA_902546375.1 uncultured Pelagibacteraceae bacterium | reverse complement strand
CTTTTGTTTCTGATAAAACTTTTATTCCTGTAGTGATAAAACCAATTTCTCCAGCATTTAATTCACTTATGTCTCTAGGTTTGGGTGTGAATACACCAACTTTTTCAACAACATAATCTTGATTAGTTGATAACATTTTAATTTTCATATTTTTGGTAATTTTACCATTAATAACTCTTACTAATATTACTACTCCGAGGTATGTGTCATACCAACTGTCTACTAATAAACATTTTAAATCTTGCTTTAAATCCCCTTTCGGTCCAGGTAATTGATTTATTATTTGCTCTAATATCTCATCGATACCTTCTCCAGTTTTTCCAGAACAAGGAATTGCGTTTTCAGTATCAATACCAATTACATCTTCAATTTGTTTGCTTGTCCTCTCTAAATCTGATGCCGGTAAATCAATTTTATTTAAAACCGGAATTATTTCATGATCAATATCTAAAGCTTGATAAACATTAGCTAATGTTTGTGCTTCAACTCCTTGTGTACTGTCTACTATTAATATAGAGCCCTCACATGCATACAGAGATCTGCTAACTTCATAACTAAAATCAACATGTCCAGGAGTATCTATAATATTTAATATATATTCTTTTCCATCTTTTGCTCTATAGTTTAGCTTAACTGTTTGGGCTTTAATTGTTATCCCTCTTTCTCTTTCAATATCCATAGAGTCTAAAACTTGAGCTTTCATTTCTCTTTCTGTTAACCCGCCGCATTTATGAATTATTCTATCTGCAATCGTTGATTTACCATGATCAATATGAGCGATGATTGAAAAATTTCTAATATTATCGATAGTGTTCATTTGACATTAAGATCGAATTTTAGCACCAGTTTTATTTTCGACTGTTTTGATTATCAAGTTATTAATTTTTTCTAAATCATCCTCATTTAAAGTTCTTTCAGATGACTGTATTGTTACATTGATTGCTATAGATTTCTGATTTTCAGGAATATTTTCGCCTTCATAAACATCGAAAACTTTAATATTTTTTACTAAACTTTCGTTTACACTTGAGATAGCTTCTATTAAATCTTTAGCATTAACGTCTTTGTTTACAATAAATGCAAAATCTCTCTCAGATTTTTGATAATCAGAAAATGAGAATTTTGCTTTAAGGTCATTTATAGTTTTTTCTGACAATTTTAGATTATCCATAAAAATCTCAAAACCCACTAAAGATTCTGTTTTCATATCAATCTGCTTTAAAATATTGGGATGTATTTCTCCAAAATATGCAGCCACTTGATCTTTTCTGTTATCTAAAAACAATCTTCCTGATTTACCGGGGTGATAATAATTAGGTGTCTCGCTATCAATAAAAAATTTTTCAGAGTCATAACCTGCTTCAACTAAGGTTTGAACTACATCTCTTTTCGCATCAAACACATCTATGTTTCTATCTTTTTCAATCCAAGACAATCTAGATTTTTTACCCGCTGTCAAACCACATACTACAGTATTTTGTTCGCCGGGATTAGGGCCATTAAAAATAGGACCTATTTCAAATACTGATAAATCTTTAAAACCTCTATCAAGGTTTTTATTAATATGCATTATTAAATTTGAAAAAATTGAATTCCTTAAAACTCCTAATTCTGAACTAATAGGATTAATAATTTTGATCTCTTTTTTTGAGTCTCTAAAATAATCATTATATCGTTTGTCAGTAAATGACCAAGTGATTGCCTCCAAATAACCTTTAGAGGCAACTGATCTTTGTAAAAAATGGAATAATTTCTGAAATTTATTTAAAGTAGATTTTTTTCTTTGTTTTATTGGCTCTATATACTTAATCTTTTCATAACCACTTATTCTTACCAACTCCTCAACGATATCTACTTCCTGTGAAATGTCTGGTCTCCATGAGGGAACAGTTAATTTGAATCTCTTCTTATCCTTTTTTATTTCAAAACCAAGATCCTCTAAAATTTTAATCATTTCTTTTAAGGAAATTTTGAAACCAGATATTTTTTCAAAAATGTTTGGGTCGAATGTAATTTTTCTTGATTTGTAAGTTTCTATTTTTTGAATGTCTATTTTGCTAATTTCACCACCACAAATCTCTTTTATTAATTTTGCAGCTTTATTTAAACCATCTTCGATTGATAACGGATCTATACCTCTTTCAAACCTAAACTTTGCATCAGTATCAAGACTCAATTTTTTTGCTGTATTTCTTATTGAACCCGGTTCAAAATAAGCAGACTCAAGTAATACATTTTTCGTGTTAAATTCTGTACCAGATCTTGTGCCACCGATAATTCCTCCAAGTCCTAAAACACCTCTGTTATCGCTAATAACACACATGCCACTCTCCAATTTATAATTTTTATTATCAAGTGCTGTAAACTCTTCTCCAGACTTAGAGTTTCGAACAATTATACCTTTTTCAATTTTATCAGCGTCATAAGCATGTAGTGGACGATTAATATCAAGCATAACATAGTTTGTAATGTCAACTATTGCTGAGATAGGTTTTTGACCAATAGAAATTAATTTATTTTTAAGCCATTTAGGGCTTTCAGAATTTTTTACATTTGTTATTAAACAGCTTCCAAATGCAGTACATCCTTGTCCTTTTTCCCTATTAATTTTTACTTTTAAGTTGTGTTTATTTTTTAAATGAATTTTTTTTTCTTCTAAATCAACTAGCTTTCCAAAACCCGATGCTGCTAGATCTCTAGCTATTCCCCTGACTCCAAGACAGTCTGGTCTATTGGGTGTTATGGATAGATCAATGAGGTTTGATTTTGATTTTGAAAAATAACTTTTACCAATATTTTTTCTAAATTCCTTAGTTAATTCAGTAATCCCATCGCTTTCATCAGACAGATTTAATTCAGACTCTGAACAAAGCATTCCGTAAGAAGTAACACCTCTTATTTTAGCGACTACTAATTTTGTCTTGGTTTTAGGGATAATAGCACCAGGAGGAGCATAAATAGTAAGCAATCCTTCTTTTGCATTTTCCGCTCCACATACAACTTTTTTAATTTCATTCTCTCCGACATTTACGTCACAAACTTTTAGTCGATCTGCATTTGGATGTTTTTCGGTTTTTATTATTTCAGCTACTTTAAATAGTTCAGTATCACCAGAAAGATTCTCTACACTCTCTACTTCTAGCCCAATGTTGGTAAGTTGCTCTAAAAGGTTTTTTTCTTTTAGATTTGTCTTCAGATGATCTTTTAACCAATCAAATGTTATTTTCATCGACTGAGACCTCTATAATTCGTGGGTACATCCAATGGATCAAATCCAAAATGATTTAACCATCTATAATCACAATCAAAAAAAGCTCTTAAGTCATTGATTCCATATTTAAGCATAGCAAGTCTATCTATCCCAATACCAAATGCGTATCCCTGAAACTTTGATGGGTCTACTTTAACATTTTTTAAAACATTGGGATGAACCATTCCACACCCTAAAATCTCTAACCATTGATTTCCTTCTCCTATTATAATTTTTCCATCTTTAATCTCGTATCCAATATCAACTTCAGCAGATGGTTCTGTAAAAGGGAAATGACTAGGTCTAAATCTCATCTTTATTTTATCTACCTCAAAAAACTCTTTGATAAAATAATTCAAACATCCCTTTAGATGACCCATGTTGATATTCTTGTCTATATGAAGTCCCTCAACTTGATGAAACATTGGTGAATGAGTCTGGTCACTGTCTGATCTATAAGTTCTTCCAGGTGCAATTATTTTAAATGGTGGCTTATCTTTCAACATAGTTCTAATTTGAACTGGAGAAGTATGTGTTCGCAATAGTTTCTGCTTTTTTTCATCTAGATAGAAAGTATCATGCATATCCCTAGCAGGATGATTTTCTGGGGTATTTAGCGCTGTAAAATTATTATATTCATTCTCAACGTCTGGACCTTCCTCAACGCTAAAACCTATTTCAGAAAAAATTGATGATATTTCATCAATCGTTTGTGAAACTGGATGAATTTTTCCTCGAACAAATGTCCTTTCAGGTAATGTAATGTCAATTTTTTCTTTTTCTAATTTCTTATTAATTTCAGCACTTTCAAGTTCGTTTATTTTTAAACTTATTAAGTTTTGGAGTTCATCTTTTATGATGTTTAAGTCTGAAGCAAATTTTTTTCTTTCTGTCTCCTCAATTGTTCCAATTTTTTTAAATTGAGTTGAAATTAATCCACTTTTACCAAATAGATCGGATTTAATTTGGTTTATTTCTGAAATATCTAATTTTCTCTTAAGTTTTAAAAGAAATTCGTCTTTTATTTTTTTAAGATCTGACATTTTTACAGATTATTTCTTCAGAGAAATAAAACAATAGCGAAGATTAATTTAAAGCTGATTGAGCTTTTTGGACGATAGTTTTAAAGGCTTCTGGACTATCATAGGCTATCTCAGCTAGAATTTTTCTATCAATTTTGATTCCACATTTATTTAATCCATTAATAAACCTAGAATATGTCAAACCTTCTGCTCTCACCCCGGCATTTATTCTTTGTATCCACAGTGATTTAAAATCTCTTTTCTTATTTCTACGATCTCTGTAAGCATATTGCATGGCTTTTTCCATAGCTTGCTTTGCAACTCTAATAGTATTTTTTCTTCTGCCCCATTGACCTTTAACAGCTTTTAAAACTTTTTTATGTTTTGCTCTACTAGTTACACCTCTTTTAACCCTTGCCATATTAACCTCTCAAACTGTAAGGCATATATGACTTAACAATTTTACCGTCTTGTTTTGACATAGTTGTAGTGCCTCTTAATTTTCTTATTTGAGAATTTGTACGTTTTATCATGCCATGTCTTTTACCGGCTTGGGCCATTATAACTTTACCCTTTGCGGATATTTTGAACCTTTTTTTTGCAGAGCTTTTTGTTTTAAGTTTTGGCATAATTTGCGAGTTTATACAAAGAATGTTATTAATTTACAACTACTATTAAAGCTTATAAAGGCTGAATTACCATTATCATTTGCTTTCCATCGAACTTCGGATGTAATTCTACCTTACCAATTTCCTTCATATCCTCTTTGATCTTTGTCATTAACTCATTGCCTAAATGTGAGTGCTGAAGTTCTCTACCTTTAAATCTTATTGTAAATTTCACTTTGTCACCTTTAGCAATAAATTTTTTTGCATTTTTTACCTTAAACTCGTAGTCATGTGTCTCAGTTACAGGCCTCATTTTAATTTCTTTTAATGCAATTATTTTTTGTTTTTTTTTAGCAAGGTTTGCTTTTTTTTGTGCATCATACTTATATTTTCCCATATCCATGATTTTGCAAACTGGTGGATTTGTATTTGGAGCTATTTCTATCAAATCTAAACCTTGATTCCTCGCCATCGATATTGCTTCATTTGTACTAATAACACCTAAATTTTCTCCATCACTACCTATAACTTGGACTTCTGGAGATGAAATTCTATTGTTAGATCTTGGACCTCGATCTTTAGTTCTTTTCTGAAAATAATTTTGTTTAAAATCTGCCACTTAAATTGAGGGTGCTTTATTTAAAGCAGAAAATGTTTTTAAAAATTTATTTAATTCCATATTTTCTTGTTTATTAGAATCCAATCTTCTAATAGTTACGGAGTTACTGTCAACTTCTTTTTTACCACAAATTAATAAAATAGGGACTTTTGCAAGAGAATGTTCTCTTATTTTATAGTTCAAATTATGATTTTTTAAATCAACCAATGAACTCATCCCAGCTTCTTTTATTTTTTTGGAAACTTTACTTGCATATTCCTCAAAATCTTCTGAGATAGGAATTACTACTGTTTGTAACGGAGATATCCAAAATGGGAACTTACCAGAATAATTCTCAATTAAAATTCCAATAAATCTTTCAAGTGATCCAAACAAAGCTCTGTGTAACATCACTGGAACTTTTTTTGTTCCATCTTTGTCTACATAAGAAGCACCTAACCTTCCAGGTAAATTAAAGTCAACTTGTAGGGTTCCACATTGCCAATCTCTTCCGATAGCATCCCTTAAAACAAACTCAATTTTAGGTCCATAAAATGCACCCTCACCCTTATTAATGGTATATTCTAATTTAGTCGCTTTAACTGCCTCTAATAAAGCTGCCTCTGCTTTATCCCACACACTATCATCTCCGACTCTCAGTTCTGGTCTATCAGAATATTTGAGAATAACATCTTCAAAACCGAGATCTTTATAAATTTCTAAGATAAGATTAGTTACTATTAAACATTCTTTTGTTATTTGATCTTCAGTACAAAATATATGAGCATCATCTTGTGTAAACGCTCTTACTCTCAATAAACCATGGAGCGCGCCTGAAGGCTCATAACGATGTACCTTTCCAAACTCAGACATTTTTAATGGCAAATCTTTATAGCTTTTAAGACCTTGATTAAAGACCTCTACACAACCTGGACAATTCATGGGTTTAATAGCAAATATCTTTTCATCTGGAGTAGTTGATGTATACATATTTGCTCCAAATTTTTCCCAATGGCCAGATTTTTCCCACAGACTTCTATCTAATACCTCTGGAGTATTTATCTCTTTATATCCAGCAATATCTTGTTTCATTTTCATATAATTAATTAATTTTTGAAACAGTGCCCAACCCTTTTCATGCCAAAAGACGGATCCTGGGCTCTCTTCTCTAAAATGAAATAGATCCATCTCTTTACCAAGTTTCCTATGATCTCTTTTTTCTGCTTCTTCAATTCTTTTTAAATAATTATCTAGATCTTTTTGAGATGCCCAACTAGTTCCATAAATTCTTTGTAACATTTCATTTTTTGAGTCTCCCCGCCAATATGCTCCAGCAACTTTTGTAAGCTTAAAAGCCTTGCCAATTTTTCCAGAAGAAACTAGGTGTGGCCCTCTACATAAATCATGCCAAGTATCACCATGATGATAAACAGTTAGCTCCTCACTCTCTGGAATACTCTCTATTATTTCTGCTTTATAGTTTTCACCAATCTTTTTGAAATGACTTATCGCTTTATCTCTTTTCCAAACTTCTCTTCTTGTTTTTACATCTTTATCAATTATTTCTGACATTTTCTTTTCAATTTTATCTAGATCATCTTCTGTAAAAGGTTCTTTTCGAGCAAAATCGTAGTAAAAACCATTTTCTATTACAGGTCCTATAGTTACCTGTGTACCCGGGTATAATTCTTGAACGGCCATCGCCATAATATGAGCAGTATCATGTCTTATAACCTCAAGACCCTCGGAATCTTTTGCAGTAAAAATTTTTACTGAACAATCTTTTTTAACTGAAAAATATAAATCTTTTAGCTCACCGTCGACACTCATTATCAATGCTTGTTTTAATAAAGACTTGCTTATTTTTTCTGCAATATCTAAACCTGTGACTTCTTTGGGAAATTCAATATTTTTCCCGTCTGGTAATGTAATTATAGGCATTTAGTTTAATAATCTTTTATACTCTGAATATGTAGAAAAACACATTTTTTCAACATTAAATTTTTTAATTATATTGTCTCTTCCTTTTTTGCCCATAAGATTTATAGATGTTTCGTCCATCGTTAATCCACGAATTATTTTTTTACTTAAAGACACTGCGTCCCCTGATTTAAATAAAAAGCCTGTTTTTTCATCATTAATCGTCTCATTAGATCCTCCAATATTACTTGCTATGATTAATTTTTCCATAGATTGTGCTTCTACTGCTACTCTTCCAAAAGCTTCTGGTTCTATCGAGGCAGATACAATTATATCAGAAACTTTATAGGCCAATGCCATATCCTCACAATGATCTATAAATTTGATTTGATTTGTTAAGCGATATTGCTCAGTAAGACGAATTAATTTTTTTTTATATAGTTCTCTCCCTTGATCATTTCCGAGTATAACTGCATAAAAAGCTTCATAACCTAATTCAATTTTAGCAAGGTTGATTGCCTCAATAAATAATTCTTGTCCTTTCCACGAAGTAAGCCTACCTGGCATTAAAATTATTTTTTTTTCATCATGGATGTTCCATTTTTGAAGTAAATTTTTTTCATCATTTTCTAATTTTGTAGAAGAATCAAAATAGTCAACATTTATTCCCCTAAAAATAACTAAAAATTTTTTTTGGCTTGTCAAAAATTCAGAATAATTTTCTTTAATGTGAGAAAAAATAAAATTTGATCCTGCAATAATCAAATCAGATCTTACCATCACAGAATTATAAAATTTTTTAAACTTACCACTAAAATTATAAGTTCCATGAAATGTGGTAACAAACTTTCTATTAGTTAACTTTGTTGCAAATAAACAAGACCAAGCTGGTGCTCTACTCCTTGCATGAACAATTGAGATCTTAAAAAATAAAATTATCCCGATTAATAAA
>CACCJO010000022.1 GCA_902546375.1 uncultured Pelagibacteraceae bacterium | reverse complement strand
AAAATTACAAATGGAGTTACTGAGGAGATTACTGAATGAGAAAAGCTAAAATTACAGATTACCTTTTGTTAATTTTGCTTGCATTAATTTGGGCTTCTGCCTTTTTTAATATTAAAATTGCAACATACTCATATGGTCCAGTTACCATCGCATTTTTAAGAGTTTTTTTTGGAGCCATTCCAGTTTTATTACTTTGTTATTACAAAAGTATAAAAATAGAAGCATTCTCAAAAGATTGGCATTGGTTTGCTATGATTGGATTTATAAACTTAGTAGCACCTTTTTATTTGATTGCTTATGGAGTTCAATCAGTTCAAAGTAACTTAGCAGCAATTTTAATGTCAACAACACCTTTAAGTTCAACTGTGCTAGGTCATTTTTATACAACTAATGAAAAGTTTAATTTTATTAAAACATTTGGAATTTTAATAGGGTTTTCAGGAATACTTTATTTATTTTCAGATAATTTATTGATTGATGAAAATAATTTTATATCCGCTTTATTAATTCTCTTAGGCTCAACTTGTTATGTAATTGGTGGTGTACTAACTTTAAAAATTAGTAAGAAAAAAAATGAAAACGTAACAGGATCTATATTAATTTGGGCTACAATTATTTTGATACCACTCGTCAGCTTTATAGAACAGCCTTGGAATTTAACACCAAGATTAGACTCGACAATTTCCGTTATTTATTTAGGTCTTGTTTCAACAGGTATTGCTTGGTTGTTACGATTTAGAATTTTAGTTAATAATGGTTTAATTTTCCAATCACAAGTTTCATATCTAATTCCAATTTTTGGAACAATTTTAAGTTATATATTTCTAAAAGAATTAATTACCACAAAAGTATTAATTTCTTTAATCGCTGTTTCAGTTGGAATTTATTTTGTAAGAAAAGCTGATTACAAAAAAACTACTTAAGCTTAGAAAAAGCTTTAATATGTAAAGGTGTAGTTTCACAACAACCACCAATAATTGTAGCTCCTGCATCTTTGAATTTTTTTGCAAATTCTAGCATTTTTTCTGGAGTTAAATCTTTTCTTACACCAAGAAATTCATTTGGATTTCCAGCTTTATGTTTTTTATATGCATCGTTATAATTAGGTTTTGAATTTGTTTTTATAAAAGCATTCAATTTAAATCCAAATGGAATTCCTAAATTTTTTATTTCTTCAAGATTGAGTTCAAAATTTTCAGGTGAAACACAAGATAATATAATTCCCATTAATTTATAATGTTCTATATCATTTATAATTTTTGTAATTTTTTCACCACTTGGTAGACGATTTCCTTCAGAAATATGTGCACCTAATAAATAGGGTTTGTTAAATTCTTTTATACTTTCAATAGCAATTTTAAATTCTCTAACACTGCTTAAGACATCAAAATAAAAAAAATCAATATATGGATCTAATAACTTTGCTTGACTATTAAAATTTTCTCTCATCTCATCATCAGCACTGTTATCTGCTTCATAAGTTAAGTTTTGTGGAGGCAAGCCACCAGCTACTAAAACATTAGGGTATTTTTCTTTAGCTTTTTGAGCAATTTCTCCAGCTTTTTTATTGAGATATTCATATTTATCAAAAACATTATTATCCCTTAAACGGGATTTTCTTGTTGTAAAAGTTGTAGTGACAATTACTTCTGCACCTGCTTTAATAAAATCTAAATGAGTATCTAATAAAAGCTGGTGGTATTTTTCTTGAAGTAAAGCGTTAGCACTCCATAGTGTGCCATTAGGCTCCATACCTCTAGAAAGAAGTTCCTGGCCCATACCTCCATCTAAAACTCTTACTTTTTTGAAGAAATTTTGATCCATTTTTAGATTTCTTACAGAAAAAAAAATATTAATCATCCAAAATTTCACCACAACATGTTGTGTTGTTTCAATTGTAGGTAGTAATTAAAATTTTAAAAAATAGACAGATACAATAATTATTAGTTTAATTGTGTATGGCTACAAAAAGAAAGAAGAAAGCTAAGCCAAAAACCAATAAAAAAAAAAACAAATTGGTTAAATTTTCTAGAAAAAAAATAAGAGTAAAAAAAAAAGTTAGGACAAAAAAGTCTGCGACTAAGAAGCGTTCTAAAAAATCTAGAAAAAATAATAAGCTTAAATCAACAATAAAAACAAGAGGAGTAAAAAAAATGAGTGCAGAAGCAATGAAAGTGTCGTCTGTATTAGATACTTCTCATTTAAAGGTTAAATTTCCATTTAAAGCCAAGTACGGAAACTACATAAATGGAAAATTTGTAGAACCTAAATCAGGCAAATATTTTGATAATGTTAGCCCGATATCAAATGAGAAAATCTGCTCAGTAGCACGATCAAATGAACAAGACGTTGAAGCAGCATTAGATGCAGCTCACGCAGCTTTTCCTGAATGGGGAAAGACAGACATCACAACTAGATCTAATATATTGTATAAGATCGCTGATGTTTTAGAGAAGAATCTAAACTTGTTAGCTACAGCTGAATGTTTAGATAACGGAAAACCTATAAGAGAGTGTATGGCAGCAGATTTACCATTAGTAGTTGATCATTGGAGATATTTTGCCGGCGTAATTAGAGCAGAGGAGGGATCGATTGCAGAAATTAGTAACTCTCAATACTCTTACAATATACCTGAACCATTAGGAGTAGTTGGTCAGATAGTTCCATGGAACTTCCCATTATTAATGGCGACATGGAAACTTGCACCAGCTCTTGCTGCAGGAAACTGTTCAGTATTAAAACCGGCAGAGCAGACACCAGCCTCTATTATGGTAATGATGGAACTTATTGGGGATTTATTACCTCCAGGAGTTGTAAACATTGTTAGTGGTTTTGGATTAGAAGCAGGTAAACCTTTAGCATCATCTAAGAGAGTTGCTAAAGTTGCCTTCACTGGTGAAACAACAACTGGAAGATTGATTATGCAGTATGCTGCACAAAACATAATTCCAATTACTTTGGAATTAGGGGGCAAATCTCCTAACATTTTCTTTGAGGATATCATGGATAAAGATGATGATTTCTTTGACAAATGTATTGAAGGTTTCGTCATGTTCAATCTTAACCAAGGCGAGGTTTGTACTTGCCCAAGTAGAGCTTTAGTTCAAGAGTCTATCTATGATAAATTTATGGAAAGAGCTATAGCTAGAACAAAAGCTGTTGTACAAGACAATCCTTTAAAAATGGAAACTATGATTGGGGCACAAGCTTCCGTAGAGCAAATGGAAAAGATTAAATCTTATCTAGATCTAGGGAAAAAAGAGGGTGCAAAAGTCTTAACAGGTGGAAGTGTTGCTAAACTTAACAGTGGATTGGAAAAAGGTAATTATATTCAACCAACTGTGTTTGAAGCAAAAAATGATATGAGAATATCCCAAGAGGAAATTTTCGGACCTGTTGTATCTGTAATTAAATTTAAAGATGAAGCAGAAGCATTGAAAATTGCTAATGATACTCTTTATGGTTTAGGAGCAGCTGTTTGGACTAGAAATGGTAATATTGCTTACAGAATGGGTAGAGCAATACAAGCAGGGATAGTATGGACTAATTGCTATCACGCTTATCCAGCTCACTCTCCATTTGGTGGTTACAAACAATCTGGGGTTGGAAGAGAAACTCACAAAATGATGCTTAATCATTACAGGCAGAATAAGAATCTTCATGTTTCTTATGCTGAGAAAAAATTAGGCTTCTTTTAATCAAATAATATATACTGGTCCATGATTCGATATCATGGGCCAGAGAAAAAATATGAAAGTATCTGCAACACATTCGGCATTAAATTTACTATCAGAATTAAAAAAGAAATATGGAGAAAAATTGATGTTTCACCAATCAGGGGGTTGTTGTGATGGAAGTGCACCCATGTGTTTTCAAGAAGGAGAATTTCCATTAGGCGACAATGATATAAAACTTGGTGAAATAGGCGGGGTTCCTTTTTATATGAATGGTGATCAATATGAAAAATGGAAACATACAGATCTTACAATAGACGCTGTAAAAGGAATTGGAGGCATGTTTTCATTAGACAATGGGACAGGAAGAAGATTTTTAACAAAATCTGAGATATGTCTTGTAGTGGATAACGAGAATCCAAATCACTAATTTTATTTTTTTAATTTAGCTGTAAATTTTAAATCGTCACTTTTGAAAAGAGATTTATTTTTCTCGATATATTCGTCCATTAAAAGACTTTTTTCTTTATCAAATTCAATGACTTTTCTATTGTTTAGATCAACATGGAGAGCCAGCACTTCAATAGTAGAGGCTAAAAATTTTTGTACTTTGTGAATCATTTCAATTTTGTATTGGAGACGTTTTTTGTCATGATCAAAATAAACCAAATTAATGTCCACTTCATCATTTAGTTTAAGCTCTTGATTATAAGTCATATGAGACTCAACAATCATAGTACTCTTACCAGTGGTTTTTGCCGAATTTTCTCCCATTTTAAATTTATCATTTAAAACGTCAGCACCATATTTATCAAAAATTAAAAGATAATATGAAACATTAAGATGGTTGTTATAATCTATCCAATCTTTAATGATTTTCTGAGAACTTAAAAAAATTGACATTAGTTTTTTGACTTAACTTTCATCAATGCCTGATCAAACTATCAGGCATTGATGAATTTTGATTATTGACCTACACCTTTGTACTTTTGTGCAATCTTAGCTGCGTGAGCAGCAATATCATTTAGATTAGTTTCTTCTAAAATCACAAGATTACATAGAGTTCCACTTGCTTCAGTTGCCATTTTAATTCCTGCACCTTGTTCAAAACTACCTTCAAACACAGCCATAAAATCATAAGCACCTCTTAATCCACAAAATGATACCATCTTTGCACCTACAGCCTCCGCAGCAATTTGAGCAGCCTTTGATCTGTCTGACCCAGGATCTTTACAGAACCCCTGGAAGCCTTGTGTAGTATAATTTCCTAAAGCATAAAATTTTGCCATAGAGACTCCTTTTGTTATATTGATATGCTAACATTGATAAACAAATTTTTTAATAGCAAAAATTACACAGTAGACACAACCTACAGTAATGCTAAGTTAAACATATGTACGAAAAATTTGGTCAATTTATTGATGGTAAATGGCAACAATCATCAGATGGAGGTACTTACGAAGTAATTAATCCTGCAAATGAAGAAGTTTTGGGAAAAGCCTCTAAAGCTACATCTGAGGATGTTGACAGAGCATTAAAGTCAGCTGCAAAAGGTTTAGAAGCTTGGAAAAAAACTGCTCCTTGGCAAAGATCTTATATCATAAGAAGAATAGCAGACAAAATGAGAGAGAAACAAGATGTACTTGCTAAATGGATGACATTAGAAGTTGGAAAACCTTTCGCAGAAGCCAAAGGTGAAGTAGGAGGTGCTGCAGATATTTTTGAATGGAACGCAGAAGAAACAAAAAGAATTTATGGACAAACTGTCGAAAGTAGATTTGAGGATACAAGAGTTCATGTTTATTATCAACCAGTTGGTGTTGTTGCAGCATTAACACCTTGGAATTTTCCTGCAGTATTATCTGCTAGAAAAATTTCAACTGCATTAGCAGCTGGCTGTTCTGTTATAGTTAAACCCGATGTGATAACTCCAGGAATTGTAATGGAGATGGTCGATATATGTAAAGAATGTGGTGTCCCACCAGGCGTGGTGAATCTTTTATCAGGTGATCCACCAAGTATCGCTCAACAATTGATAGCTTCAGATATAGTCAAAAAAATTTCTATAACTGGATCATCGAGAGTTGGAAAGCTAATATTAAAACAAGCTGCAGATAAAGTTCAAAGAGTAACAATGGAGTTGTCAGGTCATTCACCTTTTATTGTGTTTGATGATGCTGATATTAAAAAAGCAGCTGATATGGCAATTGCTGCTAAATTTAGAAACAATGGTCAAGTTTGTATATCACCTAACAGATTTTATATTCATGAGAGAAAAAAGGACGAATTTGTAAATTTATTTATCGAGAAAACAAAAAAATTGAAAATAGGTGACGGTATGGATCTTTCAACTCAATTAGGTCCATTAACCACAAAAAAAAGACTAAACGAAATAGAGGAATTAGTTGAAAAAACTAAAGAAGAAGGTGCAAAAGTTTTACTTGGTGGAAAAAGACCCTCTGGGTTTAATAAAGGTTTTTATTATGAACCTACAATATTTGATGACGTAAAAGATGATTTTACGATAATGAAACAAGAGCCTTTTGGGCCATTGGTTCCAATGTTATCATTCAAATCTTTTGATGATGTAATTAAAAGAGCTAATAATCATGAGCTTGGTTTGTGTAGTTATGTATGCACCAACTCAATGGAGACAGCACATCTTGCATCAGAACAATTAGAAACAGGTTCAGTCGCTGTTAACACACCTATGGTAGCTATTGCAGAAGCACCTTTTGGGGGAATTAAACAAAGTGGTTATGGACGTGAAGGTGGGTCAATGGCAATAAAAGATTATCTAAACATTAAATATACTCATCTTGGTATTAAAGGTTAATTGATGAAACTTTTAAGGGTTGGTGAGCGTGGTAAAGAAATACCTGCAATTTTAGATAATAAAAATAATATTCGAAACCTTTCAAATATTATAACTGATTTTACACCAGAGAATTTAAATTTTGAAAATTTAGACAAAATAAAAAAACTAGATTTAAATTCTCTTCCCTTGATTGAAGGGAAGCACAGAATTGGACCCTGTGTAATTAAACCAGCAAATTTTATTGCAATAGGTTTAAATTATAAGGCTCATGCAGAGGAAACAAATTCTAATACTCCAAAAGAGCCAATTGTTTTTAATAAATCCCCAAATTGTATTATTGGTCCAAATGACAATATTGTAATACCAAAAAATTCAAAGTCTTTAGATCACGAAGTTGAAATTGCAATGGTTATTGGAAGCAAAGCCAAGTATGTGAAAGAGGATGAAGCTCAAAAACATGTATTAGCTTATTGTATTTGCAACGATATAAGTGAAAGAGAATGGCAAAAAGATAGAGGTGGTCAATGGGTAAAAGGAAAATCTGGAGATACCTTTGGTCCATTGGGTCCCTATTTGGTTACAAATGATGAAATTGATAATTTATTTAATTTAAATTTATCATTAGATCTTAATGGAAAAAGAAGACAAACTGGAAATACCAGTTTAATGATTTTTAATTTTAATTTCTTAATTTCACATATCAGTCAATTTATAACTCTAATGCCTGGTGATATTATTACAACAGGCACACCCGCGGGAGTAGGAATGGGGATGACACCACCTGATTATTTAAAAGATGGTGATGAAATGATTTTAAGAGTAGATAATCTTGGTGAACAAAAATTGAAAGTTGTTAAAGAAAAATAATGATTGAATTAATTATCGCATTTGGAGCTGGATTGATAAGTTTTTTATCACCATGTGTTTTACCACTCATACCAGGTTATATTTCTTATATTTCTGGAAGTTCTATAAATGAGCTTGTTGATAAAAAGAATATCAATTTATTTCCAATTATTCTATTTACAGTTGGTTTTTCTTTAGTCTTTATAACTTTTGGGGCAGCTTCAACTTTTCTTGGACAAATTTTTCTGGAGAATTCCAATGAATTAAGAATAACCGCAGGACTAGTTATAATAATCTTATCGCTTCATATAATTGGAATAATAAATTTAAAATTTTTAAATTATGAAAAGAGAATTCAAACAAATATTAATAAAAGTATATTTAGCCCAATATTAATAGGAATGGCATTTGCATTTGGTTGGACACCATGTATTGGGCCTATTTTAGGATCTATTTTAGTTTTAGCTGCAACTGAGGAAAGTTTAAGCCAAGGAATATTATTGTTATCATTTTATTCTATTGGATTAGCTATTCCATTTATTTTATCAGGTTATTTAATACAAAGGTTTCTTATTTTTTCGAAAAATTTTAGAAAGAATATTAATTTAGTGTCAAAAATAGGTGGAATAATTCTATTAATTACTGGTATTTTGATATTAACCAATCAATTGCAAGCCTTGGGATATTATTTACTAAATATTTTTCCATTCTTACAAAATTTTGGGTAAATTAAATTATGAAAATTTATCAAATAGACTCTAGTGCTAGAAAAGATGGTTCAACTTCAAGAGCTTTAGCAAAAAAACTTTTGGATAAAATAAAAAAACCTGATGATGAAGTTATTTATAGAGATCTAAATGATGAAATGGTTTTTGTGTCAAATCTAACAGAGTCAGGAATGAAAATAGATCCAAAAGATCAAACAGAGACACATAAAAAAATGTTCAAACTTTCAGATACACTTGTAAAAGAATTGAAAGAAAGTGATATTATAATTATTTCTGCTCCAATTTATAATTATGGACCTCCAGCAACTTTAAAAGCCTGGTCGGATCTTGCAGCAAGAGTTGGGGAAACTTTTAGATTTAAACCTAATGGAAGAAGGGAAGGGTTACTAAAAAATAAGAAAGCTTATCTAGTAATTACTTCGGGTGGGACAAAGCTAAATAGCAATGAAGATTTTCTTACTCCTTGGTTGAAGTTTATTTTAAATTTTTTTGGCATAGAAAAGGTAGAGGTAGTAAGTGCTGATCAAATGTCTTTAGATTATGAAAAATCAATAAAAGAAGCTGAGAAACAGATAGAAAATTTATCTTAATAATTAAATTTTCTTTTCAAATGTTTTAACCTTCCCTCAGTGCTATCATAATCAATATAACATCCCTGAAGAAAACGATTTCCCTCATTAGCATCATAAGTGGTTCTGCCATGCAACAACCTATAGTTATCCATCATTAACAGATCCCCTGTAAGAAGTTTAAATTCTATTCTATAATTTTCTGAATTATAGAGTTTAGATATTTTTTTTCTTGCAGAATAAAATAAATCTAATTTTTCTTTTTCAATTAATGGGACAAAATCTAATCTTGGACTAAAACGTACTTGTTTGAAATTGCCGTTTTCATCCAACCGAATCATTTCAGCCCAATCCTCTAAAATCACACTTTCATCAATAAATTGAAAACGTATTTTTACCTTAGTTAAAATTTTATAATATTCTGGAAAATCTTTTTTAAGTTTCTCAGAAACAGTATATCCATCAACTAGAGTTGATAAACCTCCCGTAACTTCATTTTCTATACAATGAAGCATTTGAATACATGGCACAGGATTTCTATATGGATTATCAGTATGAGGAGCTAAAGGCAAAGAGGTGTAAGCTAAGTCATTTGGATTTGGTTTTGATTTTACATTAAAGAATTCACCAAAGTTTGTACGTCTCACGCTTCCTATAGAATTTGCAAAGTTTATAATAAAATTATTTTTTGTTGGCA
>CACCJO010000021.1 GCA_902546375.1 uncultured Pelagibacteraceae bacterium | reverse complement strand
AAGTTTTTTTTCAAATATTGCCATAGAAGAGGGATTATTTTCAGTTTGTTTTTTATAATGGCTGAAAATAAATTGGTGAATTGGTAATTTGTTTTGTTTCGTAAAATCTAAAAAATAGTTTTTACCATTTTTATTTACAAAACTATCAGGGTCCTCTTTATCTGGTAAAAATAAAAAAGATATTTGTTTTTCAGGTTTCAATTCTTTAATAGAATTTTCTGCTGCTCTTAAAGCAGCTTTATAGCCACTTTCATCTCCATCGAAACAGATTATAATGTCACCAAAGAATTGATTTAATGTTAAAATTTGTTTATCAGTTAAAGAAGTACCAAGATTTGCAACAACATTTTCGACTCCATTTTTACTTAAACCAACTACATCCATATAACCTTCAACTAAAAAAATATGATCTAATTTATTAGATAATTTTCTTGCTAGATCTAAATTATAAAGATTTGAACCCTTTTTGAAAAAATTTGTCTCCGGTGAGTTAATATATTTTGCTAAATAATCTAAATTTTCAATTATTCTACCACCCAAAGCGATTGGCTGTCCTGAAATATTGTTTATTGGAAATATCAATCTTCCTTTGAATCTCTCTACACATTTTTTTTTCTTTTCATCAAAATAAAATAAACCACTTTCTAATAAAGTTTTTTCGCTAAATTCTTTTTTAAGTTCATCAAAAAAACTTGGATTTTTTTCAACAAAACCAATTTTAAATTTTTTAACTTCGTCTTTGCCTAATGATCTATTCTTTAAATAACCTCTCGCGTTTGAGAGTTTTTCGTTTTTTAATAGCTGATCATGATAATAATCAACATACTTGCTGTAAATTGATAGATACTCTTTCCATTTTTTTTCTCTCTCCTCATCTTGTTTGGTAAAGAGATATGGTTGCATTCCTGCAATATTAGCAAGATATTTTACTGCCTCTCCGAACCTTAAGTTTTGAGTTTTCATAACAAAATCAAAAATGTTTCCGTGCTCTGAAGTTGCAAAACAGTGGTAAAATTCTTTTTCATCATTAACTGTAAAGGATGGTGTTTTTTCATTTTTAAACGGTGATAGCCCAACAAACTCTTTTCCTCTTTTTTTTAAAGCTACAACTTTTGAAACAACGCTAGAAACTTTAAGACGAGTTTTAATTTCATCTAAATATTCTTTTGGATATTTCATTATTTATTTAATAATTGTTTTAACAAGGCGCCAGCTTTTGAAAAATCAATTTTATCAGCGTGCTTTTTTTTTAATTCACCCATTACTTTTCCCATGTCTTTAATAGAGCTTGCACCTAATTTAGAAATAGTTTCCTCACATATCTTTTTAGTATCTTCATCATTCAGCTGTTTAGGTAGAAAACTTGATAGAATATTAAATTCGTTTTGCTCAATTTCTAGAAGATCAGAGCGATTATTTTTCTTATAAATATCGATTGATTCGGTTCTTTGCTTCATCATCTTTTTTAATAACTTTTTTATATCTTCATCATCTGTTTCTTTTTTGTTAGGACCAGACCTGTTTGAGATATCCAGATCCTTAATTGATGATAAAATTAACCTATAAGTTGAGATTTTTATTTTATCTTTAGATTTTAAAGCATTTTTATATTCAGTTTCGATTGTTACTTTTAATGACATTATTTTTAATCTACTTTAAAGAAAAAATTCTTCAAAAGAAAAATTGTTTTTTTACAATTTTATAATACATCTCTGTTGCGATAATAAATCAATTATTGTATTAACCTTTAACTTATGAGTTGTAATTGACTAAAAAAGTAAAAAAAGCTCACTTAAAAAATTCACAAAAAAATACAGGTATTTTAGTTTTAGAAAACAAAAAGATTTTTAGATGTATCGGAATTGGATACCAGGGAGAAGCAACCGGTGAAGTTTGCTTTAATACCTCATTAACGGGATACCAAGAAATAATATCAGATCCATCTTATGCTGGACAAATAATAAACTTTACCTTTCCTCACATTGGAAATGTAGGGACAAATAAAGAAGACTTCGAATCTGATAGAATTTGGACCAAAGGGGTTATTTTTAATTCTGAGATAACGTCGCCATCAAATTATAGATCCTTTCAACATTTAGATGCTTGGTTAAAAAAAAATAAGATAGTTGGAATTACTGGACTTGATACAAGAAGTTTAACGAATTTTATAAGAGATAAAGGTGCTCCAAAAGGAACTATTGCTTACTCAAATAAAAGTAAATTTCATATTAACAAACTTATTAATTCTACTATTAAATGGAGTGGGCTTAAAAATTTAGATCTTGCAGAAAAAGTTACCACGCAAAAAAATTATATTTGGAAAGGACTTAAAACTTGGAGAAAAGAACATGGCTATAGAAAAAATAATCAAAATTCGTTTCATGTAGTGGCCATAGATTATGGAATAAAAAAAAATATTTTGCGATATTTTTCTGATTTTAAATGTAAAGTTACTGTAGTTTCCTGTAAAACATCTTCAGAAAAAATTTTATCTCTTAAACCTGATGGTGTCTTTTTATCTAATGGACCTGGAGATCCAGCTGCAACAGGAAAGTATGCAATTCAAATAATTCAAAATCTTATTAAAAAGAAAATACCATTATTCGGTATCTGCCTTGGTCATCAGATACTCGCACTTGCATTGGGTGGTAAAACAAAAAAAATGAAATTGGGTCACAGAGGAGCAAATCATCCTGTTAAAAATTTGATTAGTGAAAATGTTGAAATCACAAGCCAAAATCATGGCTTTGAAGTTGTAAGAGAAAATTTACCAAAAAATATTCAGATTACTCATGAATCATTGTTCGATAATAGTATCGAGGGAATAAGATTAAAAAATAATCCTGTATTCTCAGTTCAATATCACCCAGAGTCAAACCCTGGACCACAAGATAGTGTCTATTTATTTCAGAAATTTATTAACAACATGAAAAAAAATGCCAAAAAGAAAAGATCTTAAAAAAATTTTAGTTGTAGGTGCTGGACCAATTATTATTGGTCAAGCTTGTGAATTTGATTATTCAGGAACCCAAGCTTGTAAGGCATTAAAAGATGAGGGTTATAAAGTTGTATTAATTAATTCAAATCCAGCAACAATTATGACAGATCCGGATGTTGCTGATAAAACTTTTATTGAGCCTATTACTTTAGATGTTTTAGAAAAGATTCTCAAAAAAGAAAAACCAAATGCAATTCTCCCAACCATGGGTGGTCAGACTGCTCTTAACCTTGCAATGGAAGCAGAAAAAAAAGGGATTTTAAAAAAATATAAAATTGAATTAATTGGCGCAAATTCAAAAGCTATTTCCAATGCAGAAGATAGAAAAAAATTTAGAAAAAACATGATTGATATTGGTTTAGATCTCCCAAAATCTGAGATCGTAAACAATATCAATCAAGCATCAAAAGTTTTAAATAAAATTGGTTTGCCAGCAATAATTAGGCCAGCTTTTACGCTTGGAGGTTTAGGAGGAGGAATAGCAAAAAATAAAAAGGATTACCTAAAAATTATCAAAAATGGTTTGCACGAGTCTCCAGTGAGCCAAGTACTTGTGGAAGAGTGTTTAGAAGGTTGGAAAGAATTTGAAATGGAAGTTGTAAGGGATAAAAAAGATAATTGTATAATTATTTGTTCGATAGAGAATGTAGATCCGATGGGAATACATACAGGAGACTCAGTTACTGTTGCTCCTGCATTGACATTAACTGATAAGGAATATCAAGTAATGCGAAATGCTTCTATTGCGTGTTTGAGAAAAATTGGAGTTGAAACAGGCGGTTCAAATGTTCAGTTTGCAATAAATCCTAAAAATGGGCGAATGGTAATAATCGAGATGAACCCTAGAGTATCAAGGTCATCAGCCCTTGCATCAAAAGCAACTGGATTTCCCATTGCCAAAGTCGCTGCAAAACTTGCGGTTGGATACACGTTGGATGAATTGAAAAATGAAATTACTAAAGTTACTCCAGCATCGTTTGAGCCAAGTATAGACTATGTAGTAACCAAAATTCCAAGATTTACTTTTGAAAAATTTTCAACTTCTCCCGCAATACTAGGCACATCAATGAAATCGGTTGGGGAAGCAATGGCAATTGGAAGAAACTTTAAAGAGTCTCTTCAAAAAGCATTGGTTTCTCTTGAGACTGGTTTCTCAGGATTAGATAGAATATTTAATCTAAATAAAAGACAAATTGAAAAAAAACTAAAAGAAAATATTCCAAATAAAATCTTACTTGTTGCTGAAGCAATGAGAAAAAAAATTAAGCTTAAAAGAATTTATAATTTATCAAAAATTGATCCATGGTTCTTAGACCAAATTAAAGAAATAATAGAAAATGAAATTAGGATCAAAAATAATGGATTACCTAAAAATTTTGATGATTTTAACAAAATAAAATCAATAGGTTTTTCAGACAAAAAGCTCTCTGAACTATCAAATTTATCTGAAGATATTGTTAGAAAAAAAAGAACTGCGCTTAAAATTTCGCCAGTATTCAAAAAAGTTGATACATGTGCTGCAGAATTTAAATCCTTTACACCATACATGTATTCAACATATCAAAGAAATTTTTCAATAAATTCAGAGTGTGAGGCTGACCCGTCTGTTAAGAAAAAAATAATAATATTAGGTGGAGGACCTAACAGAATAGGACAAGGAATAGAATTTGATTATTGCTGTTGTCAAGCCAGTTTTGCTTTAAAGGCTGCTGGTTTTGAGACTGTAATGGTTAATTGTAATCCTGAGACTGTCTCAACAGATTATGACACTAGCGATAGATTATATTTTGAGCCTTTAAAGGAAGAATATGTTTTCAACATTATAAAGAGAGAGAAAGATAAAGGAAATTTAGTTGGTATCATTACCCAATTTGGTGGTCAAACTCCGATTAAATTGGCAAAATTTTTACATGATAATAATCTTCCAATTTTAGGAACTCAATACTCATCTATTGATCTAGCAGAAGATAGAGATAGATTTAGAAAACTTTTAGAAAAATTAAATCTAAATCAAGCTGAGAGTGGAATTGCAAAAAATTTTAAACAAGCAATTGAAATATCTGAAAAAATCGGTTTGCCTTTAATGGTTAGACCCTCTTATGTTCTTGGAGGAAGAGCAATGGAAATTGTTTATGAAAAAAGCCAATTAAAAAATTTTGTAGAGGAAGCCTTTAAAGCAGCAGAAAAAAATCCAATTCTAATTGACAAATTTTTAGATCATGCGATGGAGGTGGATGTTGATGCTATATCCGATGGTAAAGAAGTACATGTGGCTGGCATCATGCAGCATATAGAGGAAGCGGGAATTCATTCTGGAGACTCGGCTTGCAGCTTACCACCAGTTTCCATAAAACCTTTTTTACTAAAAGAAATTGAGAAACAAACAAAAAATTTAGCCCTAGCTCTGAAAGTGAGAGGTTTTATGAACGTTCAATTTGCAATAAAGAAAGATGAAATTTTTGTTATTGAAGTAAATCCGAGAGCTAGCCGGACTGTTCCTTTTGTTTCAAAAGCTAAAGGAATACCCTTGGCAAAGATAGCCTCGAGAGTTATGGCTGGTGAAAAACTTTCAAAATTTAATTTAAAAGATAAATCTAAAGGAATGTTTGCCGTGAAAGAGGCTGTTTTTCCGTTTAATAAATTTCCAAATAGTGATTTATTGTTAGGTCCAGAAATGAAATCAACTGGAGAGGTGATGGGATTTGACAAAAATTTTGGAATGGCATACGCAAAAAGCCAGATAGCATCGTCTAATTCGTTACCTATAAATGGACTGGCTTTTTTATCATTAAAAGATTCTCATAAAGATGAAGGTTTAGGGCTTGCAAAAGAACTCTTGAAACTAAAATTCCATTTGTGTGCTACAAAAGGAACAGCTGAATACATTAAGAAACATGGCATGAAGTGTAAGATTATTAATAAGGTAAGTAGTGGGTCACCTCATATCGTTGATGTTCTTGACTCCAAAAAAATAGCTTTAGTAATTAATACTGGCGGAGGTAACACTGAGCATAGATTAAACGATGCTATTGCTTTAAGAAGAGCAACACTTAAAAATAAAGTGCCCTACTGCACAAATATGTCAACAGCGCTTGCATGTATTGAGGGTATTAAATCGCTAAAAACAAAAAAATTAGAGGTAACGTCTTTACAAAATATTTAATCAACTTTCCAATCAGTTTTAAATGTAACATAATTGACTTGAATACATCTTCTTTCTTTAACAATTTTTTTCTTCTCCATACCGTGCCATGTATTTGGACCGCTTGTAAATAAATAACCATAATTATGTTTGTAGGGAACTGTTTTAACTTTTTCTAATTTTTCATTATAAAAATCAGTCCCTAATTCCTCAGACTCATTTGCATTATTAACAAAAATAAGTCCTGACATTAATTTTTCTTTAATGTCACAATGTGGCTTTAACCAAAAACCTTCGCGATCACATATAACTTCAAGTCTGACATATGAACCAGATAAATCTTTATTAATCATTTTGGAAATTGTTTCGCATGTTTCTTTAGATTGAAGTTCATTAATAAATTTTACTAAATTTGGAAATTGGGAAGCATTGTCTTTTGTAACAAAACATCTAAATTTTATTGCCTTACCACCTGACGCTATGCCTTCTCTAAATTCGGCGGCACCACCATCAATTGCTCTTGTACCATCATAATTGAGATTATGTTTGCTTACATCGGGAATGTCTGCGCCTTCTATTTCCTTAATAGCTTCTTCACTTAAAGCATTATTATATTCCCAATGATTAAATGGAAATTCATACTTTTTTGAGTTTTTCAATATAGAATTAAGAAAAGTCATAATCTTTAAATTGTTTCTCTATATATCCCGATATTCTATCAGTTTCATTAAGTTTTTTATAATTCCATTCTTCCACTGTGTCCCCTAAGTTTTTAATTATTTCTAGGGATTTAAAAAGCTCAAAAAATTTTTTAAAACGAGTGTTTTTTTTAATAGCTGGCATTAGGGCCACATATATTGGACTTCCCGACATAGCTGCCTCAGATATCATAGATGTGGAGTCGCAAGTTACAATAATATGATTAGCTAGCTTAAGTGATGACAAGTAGGCTTTCTTATCAATATCTTGTATTATTATCTGGTCATCATCAAAAAAATTTTGAGCTTTATCTATAATTTTTTGTGGTGTTCTCATTGAAGGTATAAAAATTAGCTGATAACCTTGATTTATAAAATTTTTTTTAGTTTTAACAAAAATTTCCTCGATTATTTCATCATTAAAATCATAATACTTATTTGGACCACCAGCGATAAATGCAATTACTTTTTCTTTTTTAATTCGAGGTTTTAAGTAATTAGCATTTTCCTCTAACTCTTTTTCAGTAAGATAATGAATTGCCCCTTTGGTTTTAAGAACATTTTTTCCCTCAAGACCATCGTGCTCTGGCGCAATAACAAAATCAAAATTATTTAATAATACTTTTGGATCCTGAATATGAATATTCATAATTTTACTTCCAAATTTTTTTTTTAAAAAGATGGATGGGACTACGCTTTTTCTCCCACATGAAATTACTACATTAAATTTTTTTGATATATTGTTTTTAAAAACAAAATCTTTTACAGGTGTAATTTTTGGAGGTATCATTTTCCAAAAATTATTTAGTTCAATTTTTTCGTGTATAAATTCAAGATTAAGAGCTTTAGCAAGCCCCTCAACTTGGCTAATCATGCCATGCATACCCTCGGTCAATAATAAACCTTTTAATTTAGTCATTAATCACTATATAGCTTCCATATGAGTCAAAATCCAACTAAACACACAAAAGTGTTAATAATTGGGTCCGGTCCTGCTGGATATACTGCTGCAGTTTATGCGGCGAGAGCAATGTTAAATCCAATTTTGGTTTATGGGTCAGAGCCTGGAGGCCAATTAACTACAACGACAGATGTTGAAAACTTTCCAGGCTTTGCTGATGTTATTCAGGGTCCGTGGCTTATGGATCAAATGAAAGAGCAAGCAAAAGCAGTTGGAACAGAAATGATCGAAGATCATATAAGTTCAGTAAATTTAAAAACAACACCTTTTGAGGCTGTAGGTGACACTGGTCAAAAATATACTGCTGATAGCATAATAATTTCCACAGGTGCCCAAGCTAGATGGTTAAATATTAAATCTGAACAAGAATTCAGAGGATTTGGTGTATCGGCATGTGCAACATGTGATGGTTTTTTCTTTAAAGATAAGGAAGTTGCTGTTGTAGGTGGAGGTAACGCTGCTGTCGAAGAGGCAATGTTTCTAACAAAATTTGCTTCAAAAGTAAAATTAATTCACAGAAGAGATAGTTTGAGAGCTGAAAAAATGCTTCAAAAAAAACTTATGGAAAATAAAAAAATTGAAATCATTTGGGATACAATTGTTGAGGATATAATTGGAGATAAAGATCCAAAAAATGTTAAAGGAATAAAAGTTAAAAATGTGAAAACAAATAAAATTGATGAAATAAAATTAGACGGTGTTTTTATTGCTATTGGTCATGACCCTGCAACTCAATTATTTAAAGATCAACTTAGTATGGATAATGAGGGTTATTTAATAACAAAACCAGATTCAACAGAGACTAATGTACCAGGTGTTTATGCAGCTGGAGACGTAAAAGATAAAACATTTAGGCAAGCAGTAACAGCTGCTGGAATGGGGTGTATGGCAGCACTAGAGGCTGAAAAGTTTTTATCTCATTAAAGTGAAAAATAATCTCCATGTTTTCTTGGGTGCTACAGTTGCAGATGCAGCAGCCAGACCATTACATTGGGTATATAATCAAAAAAAATTAAGTATTTATATTAAAGGAAAAAAAGACTTTTCTTTCTTAAAAAAGAATAGAAGTCCCTTCTATAAAATCAAAACCGGGAAAGTCTCTGGTTACAATGAAATTAGCCAAGTGATGTTTCACACACTACTGGATGGACACGAAAATATAGAGAAACGTTTTAAAAAAAAAATTCTTAAAAACTTTGGCCCTGGAAGTAAATATTGGAAAAATTTAAAACTGAGATCTAAATATAAAAAAGTCAAAGACTGGCGAGGTATAGTCAGGGGACCATGGATACACCAAAATATTATTGAGACGGTAAAAAACATCAAATTAAAAAAGAAGATTTCTGGTGGTGTAAAAGTAAATGAGTCTGATGGTTTTTGTGCTACTCTTCCATATTTTCTCTATGGCTTTGATTTTAAAAGTTTAGAAAAAATTTTCAAAATTGTAACAGTTTCAAAAATAAGTTTTAAATATGCTATGGCAAAATTTTATTTAATAGATTTTGCGTTAAAGGGAGCTAAAGACCCGATCAAAGAATTCATTAAAAAATTCAATAGAAATTCTTTTTTTAAAGGAATAGTAAATGACATTAAAAAAATAAGACAATTAAGATCAAAATTCGATCCAGCTGCGATAAAGAAACTAGGTATGGCTTGTAGTTACCCAGGAACTTTTAACAGCTCAATATATACAATTATTAATTCAAAAAATTATAAAGACGCTATTTTAAAAACAATAAAGGCAGGTGGGTGCAATTGTTCAAGAGCAAATTTTACTGGAGCATATTTTGCAGCTTTAAAAGGTATTAATTCTATTCCAAATAATTGGATTAAA
>CACCJO010000020.1 GCA_902546375.1 uncultured Pelagibacteraceae bacterium | reverse complement strand
AGAGCGTCATGGTTTCTTATCTTTCAATGATATTCAATCAGACTATTATCAAATACCAAAAAGCGACCTGGAAAAAATTAAACAAGAGGAAGAAAAATTAAGAGAAGAATTATCAAAAAAAGTTGAGGAGAAAGAGGAGGAAAATTTAGCAGAAGGTAAACTGGAAGTTGATGATCCTATAGAAATAGAAAAGAAAGAAAATGACGAAAAAGAAAAAGATTTTGACGATAAAGAAAAAAAAGTCGAAACTAGTAATAAATTTAAAAGATATAAAATTCAAGAAGTAATTAAACCAAATCAGGTAATTCTTGTTCAGGTTATTAAAGATGAAAGAGGTCAGAAAGGTGCTGCACTTAGCACTTTCATCTCTATTGCAGGTAAATATATTGTTTTAATGCCAAACACACCCAAGGGAGGTGGTATATCGAGAAAAATTTTTAATCCCGCAGATAGGAAAAAAATAAGATCAATTTTAAATGAGATTGAAATTCCCAAAGAGATGGGATTGATTGTTAGAACTGCTGGAAGTAATAAAACTAAAAATGAAATTAATCATGATTTAGAAACCCTAATTAAGTCATGGAATCAAATCAAAGATAATGCAATCAATGCAATTGCACCCTCACTAATTCATCAAGAAAGTGAGATCATCAGTAGAACTCTAAGGGATATGTACGATGAAAATACTAAAAGTATCGTGATAGAGGGAAACGAAGGATATAAAAAAGCACAAAATTTTATGAAGATGCTTATGCCTTCACAAGTTAAAAAAATTAAAAAGTATAGAGGAAAAACTCCACTATTCTTTGAGGAGGGTATAGAACAAAAATTAAATCAAATATTTGACACCGAGATTAAATTAAGTTCTGGAGGTTACTTAGTAATAAATCCAACAGAAGCTTTAGTTTCAATTGATATCAACTCAGGAAGTTCAATTAAACAAAAAAATGTTGAAAGCACGGCCTTAGACACAAATTTGGAAGCAGCAGAAGAGATTGCCAGACAGATTAAAATTAGAGACCTATCAGGACTTATCATTATCGACTTTATAGATATGTTAAGTTATGGAAATAGAAAAATGGTTGAAAGAAGACTGAAAGAGAAATGTAGATCTGACAGAGCAAGAATTCAAATTGGAAGAATTAGTAATTTTGGATTATTAGAAATGTCAAGACAAAGACTCAGAGAAAGTGCTGTTAAATGGAAAGTTGCTTTAACAGATGAGTCGTTTGCTCAAAAAATATTAAAATTAGTTGAATTAAAAGCTGTACTAAATAAAGCTAAATTTGTAGAGCTAAGAGTATGCGAAAAAATTTCAGCATTCTTAAAAGAAAACTTTATCGAGAATTTAACTTATTTTGAGAAAAAAAATAAAATGAAGATAGATATTATCTCAGATAACAATTTAATTATTCCAGAATATATTATTGATATAAAGAATAAGTCGAAAAAAACAATTGAATTGATAGAATATTTTGAAAAGCTTAAAAATCTCGATGATTTAGCCAAAGATAAAAAAATAATTGATATAAAAAAGAGAAAAAAAACTTACAGAAAAAGAAAGTTCTATAAAAAAACTAAATAATTCCTTTTTTTGGGGATGAGGCACTTCCCATTAATTTTTTCTCAATTCTTCCAGATAAAAAAGATTGCCTTCCAGCAATAACTGCATTTTTAAAGGCTTCTGCCATTTTAAATGGTTTTTTTGCTTTTGCAATTGCTGTATTAACTAAAACGCCATCACAACCTAGCTCCATTGCAATTGTTGCGTCTGATGCTTGTCCTAAACCAGCATCTATAATCAAAGGTAATTTTGTTTGATTTCTGATAATTTGAATATTAATTTTATTTAAAATTCCTAAACCAGATCCTATTGGTGCTGCAAGTGGCATTATAGCTGCGGCTCCAGCATTTTCTAACCTTTTTGCCATTAAAGGATCATCGTTACAATAGACCATAACTTTAAAACCTTCTTTTGTTAATATTTCAGTGGATTTAAGCGTCTCTATCATCTCAGGAAATAGATTCTCTTTGTCACCTAAAACCTCAAGCTTTACCAATTTCCATCCTCCTATCTCTCTTGCAAGCCTAAGTGTTCTTAACGCTTCATCTGAATTAAAACAGCCAGCAGTATTAGGTAAATAAGTTATTTTTTTTGGATCTATATAATCCATTAATAAAGGTTTCTTTTTATTAATAATATTTACTCTTCTAACGGCAACAGTAACAATATCAGCACCAGATATTTTTATTGCCTTGGCACACTCATTCATACTTTTATACTTGCCAGTACCAACAATTAATCTCGAATTAAATTTTTTCTTTGAAATTATAAGATTATCTTTTTTCAAAACTAACCACCTCCAATAAAATGAACAATTTCAATTTTATCATTAACTTTTAAATTGATTTTATTTAGATTTTTTTTATCCACTATTTCTCTATTTAATTCAATTGCAACTTTTTTTAAAGGGACTTTTAAATTTTTAACTAAGTCAGATAATTTAGTTTTATCGTCAATTTTATTTATTTTACCGTTTATTTTTATTTTTATTTTTTTTTTCATCGTATATAAATGTTAAATGAATAATAAGATAATTATAATTAATGGTCCAAATCTTAATCTATTAGGTGAAAGAGAACAATCACAATATGGATCTACTACATTTGAAGAATTAAAAGAAATTTGTTTAGATAAATCAAAAGAATTAGGTTTAGTAGCTGATTTTTCTCAATCAAATATTGAGGGTGAAATTGTAAGCTTAATACAAAATTCAAGAAAAAATTATGATGGAATAATAATCAATGCTGCAGGTTTTACGCACACTTCTGTGGCCATTAGAGATGCATTAAGTATTTTTAAAAAACCAATCATTGAGTTGCATATTTCAAATATATATAAACGTGAGGAATTTAGACATAAATCTTTAATAAGTGACGTAGTCACTGGAGGAATATTTGGTTTAGGTATTGATGGTTATATTTTAGCCATAATTTCAATGCAAAAGCTCTTACAAAATGAAAATTAATAAAAAAATCATTAAAGAACTAAGCGACTATTTAGACGAATTTAATCTTACTGAGTTAGAATATACTGAGAAAGACACTAAGATTAAGGTTTCTAAAAATAATATCTCTGTTAATAATCAAAATTTTCCAAGCCCAAAAACTGATGCAAACAATTTAAATAATAATTCATTAGAGAAAAGTAAAACAGGAATTGAAGTTAAATCACCAATTATAGGAACTGCATATCATGCGCCTGAACCTGGAGCTAAAAAATTTGTTGAGGTTGGAAAAAAAATTAAAAAAGGTGATACAGTAATGATTGTAGAAGCTATGAAAACTATGAATCATGTACCATCAACTGCAGATGGAGTAGTGAAAGAAATTTGTGTTGAAGATGGCCAACCTGTAGAATTCGGTCAAAATTTATTAATTCTTGATTAATGTTTAAAAAAATTTTGATAGCTAACCGTGGAGAAATTGCGGTTAGAATTATAAGAGCCTGTAAAGAGTGGGGAATTTCAACTGTAGCAGTTCATTCTGATGTAGATAAAGAGAGCATGCATGTAAGAATGGCAGATGAAAGTGTTTGTATAGGTTCTTACCAACCAGCAAATAGTTATTTAAATATTCCAGCCCTATTATCTGCAATAGAAATCACTAATGCTGAAGCTGTGCATCCTGGTTATGGTTTTCTCTCAGAAAATGCAAATTTTGCAAAAGTTCTTGAGGAGAATAATATTAAATTTATAGGGGCATCCTCAAAACTTATAGAAATGATGGGAGATAAAATACAGGCAAAAAAGATTGCAAAAGAAAATGGTTTACCAGTAATTGAGGGGTCTGAGGGTGGAGTTAGAGATGTTAATGAGGCTAAAGAATTGTGTAAAAAAATTGGTTTTCCTGTTTTAATTAAAGCATCAGGCGGTGGCGGTGGAAAAGGTATGAAAATTGTTCATAAAGAAAATGAATTTGAAACGTTGTTTTCTACTGCAAAATCTGAGGCTCAAAAATATTTTGGAAATGATGAAGTATATATAGAAAAATTTTTTCAAAATCCGAGGCACATTGAAGTTCAAATTTTAGCTGGAAAAAATAGAACTGTTCATCTTCATGAAAGAGATTGTTCTGTTCAAAGAAGACACCAAAAACTAATTGAGGAAACGCCCAGCCCTGTTTTAACTGATGAGATAAGAGCAGATCTTTTTGAAAAAACTGTAAATATGGTATCAAAAATTGGCTATATGGGTGCTGGAACCGTTGAATTTATTTATGAGGATGGCAAATTTTATTTTCTTGAAATGAATACAAGAGTTCAAGTTGAACATCCTGTTACTGAAATGGTAACTGGTATAGATATTATTAAAGAACAAATTTGGATAGCGTTTTCTGGAGAAACAGCTTTAAAACAAAGTGATATTAATCCAAGAGGGCATGCTATAGAATGCAGAATAAATGCAGAGGATGCTAGTAAAAATTTCCAACCATCGCCTGGATTGATTGGCATGTGTCATCAACCATCGGGATTCAGAACTAGAGTTGATGGTGCAATATATCAGGGCTATAAAGTAACTCCTTATTATGATAGTATGATTTGTAAGCTAATCTGCCATGGTAGAAATAGATTAGAGGCTATTCAAAGAATGAATAGATCTTTAGATGAGTTTGTGATTGAGGGAATCACTACAACAATCCCATTACATAAAAAATTGCTAAATCATAAGAAGTTTATCGACTCTGATTTCAATGTTAGTTGGCTAGATAAAGATAAAATACTTTAGTAACAGTTAATAAGCCAAATATCATAAACAGGATGATCAAAAGGTGCTATAGAGGGGCTTGAGGAGAACATCCAACCATTAAAAACAAAAACGTTATTTCTATCTTTTTTTGTTAAATCTCTTACTTGGATATATGCCTTAACCTCAGGATTATCATCAAATTTAGAGTCAGTACATTTAATACTTTTTATAGCTAAATCTTTATAAATAAATTCCTCATTATTGACTAATTTTATCAACTCATTTTTGGAACTAATCTTATCTAATATTTTTATATCAGTTTTATTTCCATCAAGATTAATTTCAGCACTAGTCTTAGATGTTATAATAATAGAAAATAAATATATAAATAAAAATAAATTTAGTTTATTTCCAACTTTTATATTTTTTTTCAGTTGCATTTTTATTGTTCTTATTTGGGTAGTAAGCTGAGTCAGTACCAGTCAAATTAGCTTGGTGAGGTTTTTGCCAACTATGTTTCTCTAATTTATGAATATTTTCAATTTTATTTGGCATAAAATGAATCCAAGAATACCATTCAACTGGAATTTTTGATGCGTCAATTTCATTCGCATAAATTACCCATCTTTTTCCTTTTTTGCTTTGATAATATTTATTTCCATATTCATCTGATCCAATCAATTTACCAAATAATATAGTTTTGATCCTGGTACCAAATGTATCTCGATTCCACCAAGTGAAAATTTTTTTTAAGAGTGTCAACATGTAAAAATTAATAATTTCAATTTCAAATTGTATAATTTAAATTAGACTAAAATGTGTAAATGTATATAAGTAAAAAGACTCAAATTTCAAATTTAATTTAAGGATTATTAAAAATGGCAAAATATCTTGTAGAAACTTATTATACATGCACTTTTAAGGTAAATCATTATCTTGATGACATCAATGAAACTGAGCTAAAGAATCTCGAAAAAAGAGATGATGGGAAATTTGAAGTTCTAGATGTAAAATTAGACAATCGAAAGACAAAAAGTCTTGATCGTGATAATAAAAAAGTTAATCAAAGTAAAAAAATTGATTTAGTTCCAACTCAAAATGAAAATAAAACTAGTGGTGTTGAAAAAATAGTTTCTCAATCCTTTGCGAAATCTGAAAATTCTGGAAAAAGATTTAGCATGCCTGATAGAAGGAAAGGATATATTCAAAAAGCAACAATTGGTGACCATAAAGTTTATTTACATACTGGTGAGTATGAGGATGGTAAAATTGGAGAAATCTTCATTGATACAAGTAAAGAGGGAGAGCTAGTTAAAGCCTTAATGAATAATTTTGCTATCGCTGTTTCGCTTGGCCTTCAATATGGAGTACCATTAGACGAGTTTGTAAGTGCTTTTATAGGAACTAAATTTGAGCCATCTGGTAAAGTAAATGGTAACGACAGAATTTTAAGTGCCTCCTCAATTCTAGATTATATATTTAGGGAACTAGCGATTTCATATCTAAACAGAGAGGATTTAGCACATACCCCTTCAATAGGAAATTTGGATCTCACATCTGCAGATGAAAAAGGCTCTGATGAACAAAATCAATTACTAAAAATAGTAAAAGATATAACAAGTAAAGGATTTGTTAGAAATAATTACAAAAAAAATTTGGTAGATTTATCAGATGTTAAAATTAGTCTTAAAGGTAAAAAATAATTATTTTTTACTTTTTATAGATAAATTTAACTCTTTAAGTTGATTTTCACTTACACTAGAGGGTGCATTCATCATCAAATCCTGTGCATTTTGATTCAATGGGAACATTGTAACTTCTCGAATATTTTTTTCATTTGCTAGTAACATAATTATTCTATCAATTCCTGGGGCAATGCCTCCATGAGGTGGGGCACCATAACTTAAAGCGTTTATCATCCCACTAAATTTTTGATCAACTTCAGATCTAGAGTAACCTGCAACATCAAATAATTTATACATTAGATCTGGTATATGATTTCTAATCGCACCCGAAGATAATTCTATTCCATTACACACAATATCATATTGATATGCGAGTATATCTAATGGTTTTTCAAAATTAATTTTATGAATATCTCCTTGTGGCATAGAAAAAGGATTATGACTGAATCTAATTTTGTTTGTTTGATTATCTATTTCATACATTGGATAATCTACAATCCAACAGAATGCGAAAACACTTTCATCGATTAAATCCAAATCTTTTCCAATTTTATCTCTAGCTAATGCAGTTATCTTTTCTACCTCTTCTAATTTACCACAAGCAAGAAAAATACTGTCACCTACTTTTGCTTCAGTTTTAATCATTATTTCGTTTAGTGAGTCTTTCGAAAAAAATTTACCTACTGGCCCTTTCGCTGAAATTTCTTTTTCTTTTTCAATAGTAAAGTAAGCGAGTCCAGAAGCGCCTTGTTCTTTAGCCCATTTATCAATATTATCAAAGAAACTTCGCGGTTTATCTTTTGTATTTTTTGTAACAATGCATCTGACTTTAGATCCAGATTTAACAAGTTTTTTAAATATTTCAAAAGAAACATCTTCTCTTAAAAAAATTTCAGTAATGTCAGTAATAATTAATGGATTTCTTAAGTCTGGTTTATCTGTTCCATATTTAATCATTGATTCTTTAAATGAAATTCTTGGAAATTGATTAAATAATAATTTTTTATTTGAAAACTTTTTAAATGTATTAACAAATAACTTTTCTACTACATTAAATACATCTTCTTGCTCAACAAAAGACATTTCTAAATCTAGTTGATAGAACTCCCCAGGACTTCTATCTGCTCTTGCATCTTCGTCTCTAAAACAAGGAGCAATCTGAAAATACTTATCAAAGCCGGAGACCATCACTAATTGTTTGAATTGTTGAGGTGCTTGTGGAAGTGCGTAAAATTTTCCAGGATTTAGTCTGCTCGGTACCAAAAAATCTCTCGCTCCCTCTGGACTTGATGAAGTTAGGATTGGTGTTTGAAATTCTAAAAATCCTAACTTATTCATTTCATTTCTAATAAATGAAATTACTTTTGATCTTAATATAATATTTTCATGAATTTTTTTTCTTCTTAAATCTAAAAAACGATACTTAAGTCTTATTTCTTCCGCATACTCGCGATCAGTAAAAACAGGCAAAGGAAGTTCCTTACATTCACCAAGAACTTGAAACTTTTTAATTACTACTTCAATCTCCCCAGTTTCGATATCCTTATTGATCGAGTCCTTTGATCTTTCAACTACTTTTCCATCTATTTTAACTACAGTTTCCAATTGTATCTTCTCCAACTTTTTAAAATTAGAATTTTCTTTATCAATAATACACTGTGTGACGCCATAATTATCTCTTAAATCTATAAACAAAAGATTTCCGTGGTCTCTTTTTTTATTTATCCAACCAGCAAGAGTTATTTCGTGTCCAACTTTTTCTTTTCTTAATTCATTACATTTATGAGTTCTAAATTTGCTCAATTATTCTCCTAAAACTTCTTTTATAATTTTAAAATCAATTGATTTTTTCTTTTTTAAACTTAATTGATCGATCTTATATATGAAATCATATATTTTACTATATGATCTCTCAATTCTTTTAATAATAAACTCAATAAATCTATCATCTAAAGTGATTTGTCGATCAGACAAATTTTTTAATATAATAGCAAATATTAACTCATCATCAGGTTTTTCGATATTCAATAAAATAAAGTTTTTTGTTCTGGACCTTAAATCTTTTAAGTCAAAAGTGATATTTACTATTGGTTTTACAGATGTAATAATAATAAATTTATTATCTTGTTCAATTAAATTTAAAAGACTGTAGAGTAATTTTTCATCAACATCTGATGATAAATTTTCTATTATGATATTCTCGTAAATCTTAATTTTTTTTAGATCATCATTTCGTAAAGATTTACTATCAAATATGATACCTTTATTTTTTTGTAAAAAAATATTCATTAAATGAGTTTTTCCAGAAAGCCTTTCCCCTATCACATTAACAAAATTCTTTTCCCATTTTGGCCATATGTTTAAAAAATTAAAAACATGTTTATTGCTTTTAGAAAGATAAAAATCCTCATTTTTTAAATTTTTATCATAATCAAATTTAATTATTGTTTGATCTAGGTCTCTCATTCAATCATCCAAATTTTTTTTTGTGTATTTAAATTATATTTTTTATTTTTCATTATATTAATAAAGTTTTGAACAGTTCCATTAAATAAAACTTCATAAAAGACAAATTCTTTATTAAATTTTTGTATAGAATAGTAACTTACCAAATCTATTTCATTTAAGAATAATTCAAAATTATTTGATTTTTCCAAATCATCATTTTCAATTTTAATTGTAATAGGAACTATTATTGAAGTATTTATTTCATTTAATTTTTTCCAAGTATCTTCAAATAAACTTTTCAAATTAGTGATTAAAAAAATTAGATCTGTCTCGTTTTCTATATTTAAATTCTTAAAAGAGTTATTCTTTATAATCACATTTTTATCGTTATATATTTTAGTTAAAATTCTTACCTCGTTATTACCTATGGTAATTAGAGAAATGATGGAATTTTTTAAAAAATATTTTTTTGTTATGTCATCAAAATCATAAATTTCTAGTAAATCTAATTTTTCTTTTATAAGGTTTAGATCTTCCAGATCCTCTGAGGGAAGTAAATAATTAATCAGATGGTATCTTTTGGTTATTTCATTCCAATTATCATAAATTGGATTATTTGAGAAAATTGAAATATCATTTCCATTTTCATTTATTATTATTGGTATAAATAAAAATCTTTCCTTTATTATTTGTGATGGGAAAATATTTTTTTTTTCTAAATATCTAAAAATTTTTTTTTTATTAAATGATACACCTAAGTTTAAATGGTATTTCTGGTCTATAAATTTCTCCTCTTTAATAGAAAACGTTTCAATCATACTTTTGATCTCATTAAGTTTAATAGAATCAATTTTTTTAAAATCTGAAGATTTTATTAATGAAAAAATTAATTCAAAGAAAGCTTTTTTAAATCCTA
>CACCJO010000019.1 GCA_902546375.1 uncultured Pelagibacteraceae bacterium | reverse complement strand
TTAATATCACAAAACATTTACAAGATTATATTCTAAAGAATGGTTTGAAATTACATCCAATTCAAAAAGAAATAATAGATTACAACCTATCACTTGGTGATTCAAAAAGAATGCAAATATCTATTTCTCAATGTCAATTTCTACATCTGATTATTAAAGTTTCTAAAATTAAAAAAGTCTTAGAGATAGGAACTTTTACAGGTTTAAGTACATTATCTATGGCATTAGCCTTACCAGATGAAGGCAGTATAATTGCATTAGATAAAAATGTGGAAACAACTAAAGTTGCACAAAGCTTTTTTAAAAAGGCCAATCAAGATCATAAGATTAAAACAATGATTAAACCAGCATTAGAAACTTTAATGAGTATAAGAGATGAAAAATTTGACTTAGTTTTTATTGATGCAGATAAAATGAATTATAAAAAATATTATGAAATTTCTTTAGATTTATTGAATAAAGAGGGTTTAGTGATAATCGATAATGTATTATGGCATGGGGAAGTTGTTAACAAAGATATAAATGATAAAATTACAAAAAGTATTAGAGATTTGAATGATTTTATCTCTAAGGATACAAGAATTGAAAAGGTCATGGTGCCTTTTGGTGATGGAATGACTGTTTGTAGGAAGATTTAATGTTCACTGTATTTGGTTTTTATAAATTTCAAAAAATAAATGATTTAAAAAAAAATCAAAAGATATTGAGTAATCTTTTAAATAATAGAAATATAAATGGATCAATTATCATTTCTAAAGAGGGTTTAAATGGATCTATTTCTGGAATGAATAAAGATATTAAGACAACAATTATTGGATTAAAAAAAATTTTGAATATTAAAGAATTTGATAATGTCAATAATTCAATAAGTAAATTTAAACCTTTTCATAAACCTAAAGTGAAAATTAAAAGAGAAGTTGTTCCAATGGATCTTAAAATGTCGAATAGGATCACAAAAAAGAATACTCATATTGATCCAACAAAATGGAATAAATTAATTAAAAAAAAAGAAACTCTTTTATTAGATGCAAGAAAACCTTTTGAACATAAAGTTGGTTCTTTTAAAAAATCAGTAAATCCAAATATAAGTAACTTTAGAGATTTTCCGAAATACTTAAAAAAGTTAAAAAAAGATCAGCCAATAGCAATGTTTTGCACTGGTGGAATTAGGTGTGAAAAAGCCTCTGTATTTTTAGAAAAAAAAGGTTTTAAAAATATTTATCAATTAAAGGGTGGAATTTTGAATTACTTAAAAAAAATCAAACCAAAAAAAAGTTTATGGAAAGGCGAGTGTTTTGTATTCGATAACAGAGTAAGTTTAAAACACGGATTAGCACAAGGAACCTATTCAATTTGTGGTGGATGTAGACAACCAATCTCGATTAAAGATAAAAAATCTAAAAAATATGAGGAGGGTGTAACTTGTCCTAATTGTTTTGATAAACTTTCAAAAAACCAAAAATCTCGTTTTAGAATGAGACAAAGTCAGATATACAAGGCAAAGCTATCAGGAAAAAAATATAATTTTCAAAAAGAATTTAACTAAGGATTTATTTGTCACAATCTTTCAAATTAACTAAAGATCCAATATGGTTTTTATTGAGAAAAGTTACTATTCCAGCAAGTGTTGGTTCATTATTTCAAACCTTTTACAATCTAGTAGACACATGGTTCGCGGGAAGAATATCTGCTGAAGCAATAGCAGCGATCGCAAAATCTTTTCCAATTTATTTTACTATTATTGCAATAGGTGTTGGATTAACTGCTGGAACTAATACTTTAATTGGAAATAATATAGGGGCTAATAATAAAAAGAAGGCGTCATTATTTGTTGCTCAATCAATTATCTTTGCAATCTTTTTATCCATACTAGTTACTTTTTTTGGTTTAAATGTTTCAGATTTTTTACTTTCTCTTATGGGATCAGACCAAGAGGCAATTATATTAACTAGAAAATATCTAGATGTAATTTTCTATGGAACTATAATTGTTTTGATACAAATTTCCTTAAATGGAACTCTAAATGCGCAAGGGGATACAAAAAGTTACAGAAACGTTTTAATTTTTAGTTTCTTTTTAAATATTATTCTAAATCCATTATTTATTTTTGGTTATGGTTTTATTCCAGCATTTGGTATAGCTGGACTTGCAATAGCTACTGTAGTGGCTCAGTTTGTTGGTCTTTTGTATTTAGCATATAAAGTTTATTGTTGTGAATTAAAGAAATATCTTAAGCCTGAGTGTTTTATTCCAAAATTTGATCTTCTTGGAGAACTCTTGTATCAGACGATACCTGTGATGTTTAGCATGTTGTTGATTGGTGTTGGTTTGTTCAACATCCTTTACTTCATTGGTCAATTTGGAGATTTAGCTACTGCTGGTTATGGTGCTGCTTTAAGAATTGAACAAGTCTTTCTACTTCCTGTAATTGGATTAAATACAGCGGTATTATCAATTGGGGGACAAAATTTTGGTGCAAAAAATTATGATAGATTGAGAGAATTATACAGAAAAGCTTTAATGTTTGGATCATCTTTTATGATATGTGCAGGAATAATAATATTTTTAGGTGCAGAGTTTTTAGTTTCATTATTTACTGATAACCAAGAGGCAATAAAGCATGGTGCGATATATCTAAAAGTTGCTGCATTAATTGGACCAATTTATCCTGTTTTTTTTATAACCACTGCAGTATTCCAAGCAGTGAAAAAACCATTGTACAGTCTTTATTTAAGTATTCTTAGATTAACAGCTCTTCCATTTTTAAGTTTATGGTATGTAATTAATATTAAAGGAGGGGATTATGAGGATATTTTTTATACGATTTTAGTAACAAATTGGTTTATGGGAATTGCAGTTCTAATATTTATTGGGTATTTTTTGAATAATGTTTTCAAACAAAATAAAAGTCTTTTTACTTACTAGTATTTGTCTAATATTTTTCTTTGTCACATACCTTGATGTAAAATTTAGTGAATTAAAGGTTATAGACGGAGATACCATTCATTTAAAAAACGAAAAAATTCGTTTTAGTGGCATTGACACTCCTGAAATTAAACAAATTTGTAATAAGAATAATGAGGTTATCAAATGTGGAGTTCAAGCAAAACAATTACTTATTAATAAGATAGGTAAAAATAAAGTAAGATGTGTCAAGGAGGGTGTAGATAGATATAAGAGAATTTTAGCTGAATGTTTTGTAAATAATCAAAGTCTATCTAAGTATCTTGTTCGAGAGGGTTATGCTTTTGCTTACAGGAAATATTCAACAAAATACATTCCAGATGAGGATTATGCCAAAAAAAATAAAAAAGGTATGTGGGCAATGACTTTTGAGTATCCTTGGGACTATAGAAGAAAAAATTAATCTTTTTGTAATTTTTTTTCTAATTTTCTAACAAGATAAGAAACAATTAATATCAAGACTAAATATTCTAGAATTAGAAATGTATATATTTCAAGTGGCCGATAAGTCGTCACAACCAATTCGTTTGCTTTTCTAGTCAGATCTCCAATACCAATTATCGATACAAGAGAGGACATTTTAAGCACATATACAAATTGATTACCAATAGCTGGTAAAATATTCTTTATTGCTTGAGGTAGAATTACTAATCTTAATTTTCTAAAAAAACTTAATCCTAAAGAGCTTCCAGCTTCCCATTGTGATTTTTTTATTGAATTAATTCCTGCTCTAAATATTTCTGCTTGGAAAGCACTTTCGCTAATTGATAGCGCTATGATACCAGAAACGAATGGGCTAAAACTTATACCCGTCATGATTGGAAGACCATAATAAATCCATAAAATTAAAACTAGCAAAGGAATTGCTCTTACAATTTCAACATAGCCAATATTAAGGTAGGTTAAGAATTTACTTTTAGCCAGTGATGGAATAGCGACTAAAAGGCCAAGAATAATAGAAATAATGATTGAGACTAAACTAATATAAATAGTAGTTGTTAAACCACTTAATAAAAACTTTAGATTAGTTAACCCCTCAATGTTGTTTGGTGATAAGATTAACCAGTTTAATTCACTTTTTCCACATGAGGTTAATGGGAAAATTAGAATTAATAAAAGTAGATTTTTCACTCCTTAACTTATAAAGAATAAAAAATTAATTACTAATTTTTTTATAAGCTCTTTAAATTATATTTAGCTAATAACTCTGTAAAGAAGCCTGAAGATTTTTTGTCTTTAATCCATTTATTGACATAATTATTCCACTTAGTATCACCTTTTGGTACCATCATTGCTAAAAATGCTGGATTTTTTCCTCCGTCTGGAACGATTGCCAACTGAGGATATTTAATAACCAATTTATTTGCCTCTGTTGAACTTGTAATATTACCATCAGCTCTACCTGCCAAGACCTCTTGAAAGTCTCTTGCTGGTGCTTCAATTGAGTTTAATTTTGATTTTGGAAAAAATTCTTTTGCCTTTTCCTCTTGAGAAGTACCAAGAGTAGTTGCGATTGTTACATTTGAATTATTAAGCGAGTCCCAAGTTGGAAATTTTTTTAAGTTCTTTTTCAGAACAAGTGGCACAGTAGCATATTTGTAATAGGTATCGGTAAAACCGGCTACTTCAGCTCTCTTTGGCGTTTTTGTAACACTAGTTGAGATATCATATCTTGCAGATGTTATTCCTGAAACAATAGTTTTCCATTCTGCAGGTACAAACTCAATTTTTACACCCATATCTTTAGCTAATTGACTCATTACATCGATATCGAAACCTTTATATTTGTTGGTTGCAGGATCTTTGACTGTCATAGGATCCCAATCTCCAGTAGTACCAACTTTAAGTACTCCAGAAGACAAAATTTTATCTAGACTAGATTCTGCGTTAAGTGAGAAGGGTAAAAGAGCAAATAATGCTACTAGAAATAATTTTTTCATATTTTTATTTAACTTATTTGAGATCTAAATGTGACTATAATCTTGACGCACTATCATTTATCCATGCGAATAAATGCTCAGAAAATGAGCGTCTTACAAACAAATTAACTTCATTTTTATTTTGATTATGAATGATTACATCTATTTTTGTGAGAATTGTTTGGGTCACTGAGCCAATTTTACCCTTAAAATCATTAAAATTAAAAGGAGAGCCTGTTTGAAACAAATCATATATCTTATCCCCTTTGAGATTAATCCTCACGAATTGATCTGTGACATCCACCACAGCTCCTAAATTTAATTTAGATATGTTTTTATTCAAAAGTGTTTCAGTTTCATAGGAATTTGTATTTTCTTTAACAACGCCATTTGAAAAAATCATCCATTCATCAGGACTCAACCATAGAGCAGTCAATTTTTCACTTTGAGTGGAAGTATTTGCTTTTGTAGGCAAAACCATATTCAAAGATTTACCAACAGCTGATAAAAATTCTCTTTTTTTACCTCTTACTATCAATTTCATAACAGGTTTAACCTCGTTCATTTGTAGACCTTGATATGATTTTTCCTCTTTAATTGTATGATTATAATTTAGCATTTAATCTTTCACCTTCTTTATCTAAAAAAACTGGATCAGCGACAGTTACATTAATATTCTTATTTTCCATTGGTATGATCAATTTTTGTCCCAACATGTTTTTTCCACCTTTTACAACACCTAATGCGATCGACTTTTTTAAATTTGGGCTGTAATAACTTGAGGTCACATGGCCAAGCATTTCAATAGGTGATTTTTTTATATCAGCAACTATCTGTGCGCCTTCTTCCAAAACTTCCTCAGGATTTTCTGTCAATAAACCAACTAATTGTTTTCTATCTTCTCTAATAGTATCAGATCTATATAATGATCTTTTTCCAATAAAATCATATTTCTTTTTGCTTACTATCCAATCCATCTGTAAATCAATTGGTGTTAGTGTTGCATCAGTGTCTTGACCAACTATTATAAAACCTTTTTCTGCTCTTAATAAGTGCATCGTTTCAGTTCCATAAGGTGTAATATTAAAATCTTTACCTGCTTCCATACATTTTTCCCAAACAGATTTACCAAAGTTTGCTTGGATATTAATTTCATAGCTATGTTCTCCAGTAAAACTAATTCTCATTACTCGACATTTAATGTTGTCTATTTTTGCATTTTTGAATGACATATGTGTAAACTTTTCATCAGAAAAATCTAAATCAGGAATAACTTTTGAAACAATTTTTTTACTATTAGGTCCACAAACACTTATTGTAGCATAATGATCAGTTACAGAAGATAGATAGACATCCAATTCAGGCCATTCTGTTTGAAGATAATCTTCAAGTTTTCCTAAAACGTTAGCCGCTCCACCAGTAGTAGTAGTCATTATATAATGATTTTCACTTAATCGAGTTGTAACACCATCATCATAAACCATTCCATCTTCATTTAACATTAAACCATAACGACATTTACCCACTGCTAGTTTTGACCAAGCGTTAGTATAAACACGATTTAAAAATTCTGAGGCATCAGTACCTTGAATATCAATCTTTCCTAATGTAGATGCATCCAGAATACCTGCTGAGTCTCTTGCAGCTTTACTTTCTCTTTGTACTGCTTGATGCATATTTTCATTATCCTTTGGATAGTACCAAGCTCTTTTCCATTGACCAACGTTTTCAAATTTAGCGTTGTTGGCAACATGCCAATCATGTATTGGAGTACGTCTAAATATATCAAAAAATTCTCCTACATTTCTTCCAACAATAGTTCCAAAAGTAAGAGGTGTATAAGGAGGTCTAAAAGTTGTAGTTCCGTGTTCACCCATTTTAGTTCCCGCTGTTTCTGAGATAATTCCAAGAGCATGCATATTACCAAGTTTACCCTGATCAGTTCCCATACCAGTAGTAGTGTATCTTTTTACATGTTCTATAGATCTAAAACCTTCTCTTAGAGCTAATTTAATATCTTTTGCAGTTGCATCGTTTTGATAATCAACAAAAGATTTAGTTTTCCCTATGGATTTATCAGATGGTAATAACCAAATATTTCTCTTTGATTGATTTAAACCTGAGATTGTTTCAACAGTTTTGTATTCAGAATTATCAATATCAAGAAACTTTTTAATAGAAGACAAGGTATTCTTTATTATTTCCTCTAAACCAAAGTCTCCATTACAAGATCCAATACTAATTTGATCTGAAGGATAAACATTCGGTATAAATACTTGGTCTTCTTCTCTAAATTTTAATTTACCTCCTGATTGTGTAAACAAGTGTACTGCTGGGGTCCAACCACCAGATACACCTAAACAATCACAATTCAACTTTGTTTTGTCACCAATGACTTTTTGACCATCTTTTGAAAGTTTCATGATGGATATTTTATTAATTCTTCTATATCCGTAAGTATCAATGACAGTATAACCTTTATAAATTTTAATATTATTTTTCTCAACTTCGTATGAAATTTTAGAGTCAATTTGTTCTCTATTATCAATTATTGCATTAATTTTAATTCCTCTTTGAATTAAACTCATGGCTGTTTCATATGCCGTATCGTTATTGGTAAAAAGAATATTATTTTCACCACATGCCACACCATATAAATCAATATATCTTTTAATTGCTGAAGATAACAGTATCCCTGGACGATCATTATTATCAAATATCAAAGGTCTTTCTATAGAGCCAGTTGCTGTGATTACTTTTTTAGCTCTAATTTTTAATAATCTTTGTCTTACTTTATTTTCTCTTTGATTAATCGGTAAATGATCAGTGAGATTTTCACGAGCCAATAGAAAGTTGTATCCATGGAATGCTGCAACGCTAGTTCTTGTTTTTATTTCTAAATTTTCTAATTTAGATATTTCGTTGATTTCTTTTTCTAACCATGAACTTGTTATTTGATTATTAACCTTAGAATATTCTGAGTTATCATAAATAGAGGATCCCCCCAAATAAGATTTTTCATCAACTAAAAGAGTCTTAAAACCGTTTTTAGCAGCCGTTTTAGCAGCCATAATTCCTGATATACCTGCTCCGATAACTAAGACATCACAATGAATATATTTATGTTCATATATGTCTGGATCAGCTACTTTAGGTGACTTACCTAAACCCGCAGATTTTCTAATAAAGTATTCATACTTTTCCCAGAAACTTGCAGGCCACATAAAAGTTTTATAATAAAAACCTGCAGGTAAGATAGGAGATAATAGATTATTAATTCCTCCAATATCAAAATTAACGCTAGGCCAACAATTTTGACTAGATGCAACTAAACCTTCATATATTTCTACTTCTGTAGCTCTTACATTAGGTTCAGTTCTTGAGGAATTATCATGTAATTGAATTATTGCATTAGGTTCTTCAGAACCAGACGTCATAATTCCACGGGGTCTATGATATTTAAAACTTCGTCCTACAAGATGAATGCCATTAGCCAATAAAGCCGATGCTAGAGTATCACCTTTAAAACCAAAATATGTTTTGTTATTAAATTTAAAAGAAACCCGATAAGTTTCATCAATGAATTTACTTGTTTTAAATCTTAAATTATTAGTCATTTTACTTTACTGGTGGTTTTTCACCCATTTTGTATACAGCTTTTATTTGGTCGTTTGACGTATCCCTAACCATATTGAACCATTTTCTACAACCATGAACATGATTCCATCTTTCAAATTGAATTCCTTTTATATTTTTTCTCATGAACAAATATTCTGCCCATTCATCATCACTTAGTTCTGTAGGTTGTTTTGGTCTTACAATATGTGCTTCACCACCAGCTTTAAATTCGCTTTGTTCTCTCTCACCGCAAAAAGGACAATTAATTAAAAACATTAGTGTGCAACAGCGGCTGCACCATGTTCATCAACTAGATCACCACTTACAAATCTATTTATATTAAACGCAGCATTTAATTTATGAGGTTCGTCATTTGCAATTGTGTGAGCAAATAAATCCCCTGAGCCAGGTGTAGCTTTAAAACCTCCAGTTCCCCAACCACAATTAAAGTACAAACCCTTAATTGACGTTTTACTTATGATTGGACTTGCATCAGGACATATATCAACTATTCCGCCCCACTGACGAAGCATTCTCATTCTGCTAAATATTGGATATAGTTCTAAAATTGCATTTAAAGTTCCTTCTACAATATCATGACTTCCTTTTTGAGAGTAAGATACATAATCATCAGTTCCTGCTCCAATAACCAATTCTCCCTTATCAGATTGGCTAACATATGCATGAACAGCGTTAGACATTACAACTGTATCTATTATCGGTTTTACTGGTTCAGACACTAAAGCTTGGAGTGGTTTACTTTCCAAAGGTAATTTCAATCCAGCCATATTCGCTATTACACTGGAGTGACCAGCAGCTACAACTCCAATTTTTTTTGTTTTGATATATCCTTTAGTTGTTTCAATTCCTTCAACCGTATCACCATTTCTTTTTATTCCTTTTACTTCACAATTTTGAATTATATCAACACCCATTTCATCAGCACCTCTTGCATATCCCCAAGCAACAGCATCATGCCTAGCTGTACCGGCTCTTCTTTGAAGGGTTCCACCTAAAACTGGATAACGAATATCCTGTGAGGTATTTATAATTGGACAAAATTTTTTAACTTCTTCGGTATTTAAATAAACCGCATCAATACCATTCAATCTATTTGCATGAGTTCTTCTTTTTAAATCTCTAACATCTTGCAAATTATGTGCAAGATTCATAACTCCTCTTTGACTAAACATAACATTATAATTTAATTCTTGAGATAAACCTTCCCAAATTTTAAGAGCATGGTCATATAGACCTGCACTTGCATCCCATAAATAATTAGACCTAATTATTGTAGTATTTCGACCAGTATTTCCTCCTCCTATCCAACCTTTTTCAACAACAGCAATGTTCTTCATATTATGTTTTTTTGCTAGATAATAAGCAGTTGCAAGACCATGTCCTCCACCACCAACTATTATCGCGTCATATTCTTTTTTAGGCTCAGGATCTTTCCAGGCTTTCTCCCAATTTTCATGATAAGAAAAAGCGTTTTTAATAAGTGAAAATATTGAATACTTATTTTTCATAATTATTGAATAATTACTTTATAAATATTGATTATTCAATACAATCAGAAGTGACAAATTTATTGGAAGAGTGGGTGAGAGGCTGAAACCAGTCGTTTGCTAAATGACCGTGCGAGGAAACTTGTACCGAGGGTTCGAATCCCTCCTCTTCCGCCATTTTTAGTACAAAGGATCATCCTTAAAGAAATTTATCATTATAACTGGCTTTTGAGCTAAAATATAACGATAGACGTTATAGTTCTCCAGCACTCTTTGCACATAATTTCTTGTTTCTTTAAATTTGATTAATTCAATCCAGTTTACATAATCAATTTGGTTCTTTTGTGGATTTTTATTTATTTTTTTCCAATATCTGACTCTTTTAGGTCCGGCATTATAAGCCGCTATTGCAAACGGATAAGCACCATCATATTCTAAAATTAGGCCAGCTATATAGTGAGAACCTAAATTGATATTATATTCTGCATCTCTTGTTAATCTAGATTTTGAATAAGGAAGTTTTGCTTGTTTAGCAACTACTTTTGCCGTGTAAGGCATGAGCTGCATTAATCCTTTTGCTCCTGCGTGACTGTTAGCACTTAAATCAAATTCACTTTCTTGTCTTATTATTGAAAGTATAAATGCAGTATCAGGAATTTTTCTTCCATTTATGTAATTTGGAGTACTTATAATTGGATAATTATATTTGTTATGAAATCTTTTTTCATATGATGCAATTTTTGCTATTTGAATAGCAAAATCAAATCTATCAATGCTTGATGCTAATTCTGCTGCTAAAACTTCACTTCCATTATTTATATCATCATTAGCCAAATGTCTTAAAATATGTTTTGTATATTTGTCTTCATTCAGCTCATCAAGAAGATAAACTGTTTTGACTAATTCTTTTTTAAAAAAGTAGTCTCTATATTCTTTTGAAACTTCAATATCTTTAGATAGTTCAAAAGGTTGATTGGGATTTAACTCCATAAATGCTAACTGACCATAATATGTAGTAAGAAAATTAGATGCTTTACCAAACCATTCATTAGCTAGTTCATTTTTACCAAGTTTCTGATAAGTTTTAGCTAACCAATAGGCTCCTCTAGAAGTACTTATCGGATAACCAACATTATTATAAAAATTTTCAAAATGATCCTTAGCCAATAAAGGATCATCTAAGAAACTTAATGCTATCCATCCACTCATCCATTCTGCGGCCGCATACTCGGGTCCTTCAGTCAAAGCATGATTACTTGCAATTTTATAGGCTAATGCAAATTTTTTTTTATAAATTAATGATCTTGAAATGATTTCTCTTTCAAACCACCACTTATCTGGTCTAACTAAATAATCTTTGGTATTTTTAATTTTTACTAAAATTTCAACAGAACTATCAACCCTTCCTCTTTTTCTTCTCCATTTTAATCTATCGTAATTTAA
>CACCJO010000018.1 GCA_902546375.1 uncultured Pelagibacteraceae bacterium | reverse complement strand
AATTAGAGATAACAGGGATTAAAAAACAATCATTGGTTGAATTTATAAAAGGTAAATTACAACTTGCGGAAATGAAATCATTCGATCAAAACCTTTTATTATCTGATATAAATCTGATTTACAATATTTTAAAAACTAATGGCTACTATTTTGCTAAAATTTCTAGCTCAAAAAATTTAGATGAAACATTAAATACTTTAAATTTAAAAATTGATGTTGAATTGGGCGAAAAAGCAAAAATTAAAAAAATCATTTTCCTAGGTGAGAAAGTTTTTAAAGAAAAAAGATTAAAAGAAGTTATTGTTTCTGAAGAGCATAAATTTTGGAAATTTGTTTCAAGAAATGTTTATATCAACGCGGAGCTGATAAACCTCGATAAAAGACTTCTCTCAAATTATTTTAAAAATAATGGATATTTTAATGTCAAAATAGAAAATTCTTTTGTCGAGTTTGATAAAAATTCTAATTTTAATTTAATTTTTAATATTACACCTGGTAAAAAATATTTTTTTAACGAATTCTCACTAAACTTACCATCTAATTACGATGAGCAATTGTTTAAAAAAATAACTAAAAAATTTACAAAGCTAAAAGGTGATACCTACTCTCTTTTAAAGATTAACGATCTTTTAGACGATATTAATGATATTGCATTGACTAAACAATACGAGTTTATTAATGCATCAATCGTCGAAAATATTAATGGTGATAAAATCAACTTTGATATTAATATTTCAGAAAGTGAAAAGTTTTATATTGAAAAAATAAATATTAGTGGAAACTTTACTACTTTAGAAGAAGTTGTTAGAGATAATTTGATTGTTGATGAGGGTGATCCTTTTAATGAAATTCTATTTAATAAATCTGTAAACAACATTCAAAGTCTTGGAATTTTTAAAAAGGTTAAAACTGATGTTAAAGATGGTTCAAACAGTTCATTTAAAGAAATTGATATTGATGTGGAGGAAAGACCCACTGGTGAAATTTCTGTAACTGCTGGCTTCGGAACAACTGGTGAAACTATTGGTGCAGGTATTAAAGAAAATAACTTTCTAGGAAAAGGAATTAAACTAAATACCAATCTCGAATTAACAGCAGACTCAATTAAAGGTCAATTTATTTATGCGAAACCTAATTTCAATTATAGCGATAATACTTTGTTTACATCACTAAAAAGCTCCTCATCTGATTTTTTAACGGACTCAGGTTATAAAACTTCTGAAATTGGTTTTTCTTTGGGAACTAAATTTGAACAATTTCAAAACATATTTCTTAGTCCAGAAATTGATTTTCTAATTGAAGATCTAGAAACAACAAGTAGTGCCTCAAATATTCTAAAAAAACAAGAGGGATCATATACAGACTTATATTTTAACTATTCAATTAATCAGGATCTTAGAGATAAAAAATTCAGAACAGAGGATGGTTACGTGACAACATTCTCACAAGAACTGCCCTTAGTTTCAGATAATTCTGAAATATCTAATGCATTTGAAATAACTAATTACAAAAAACTTTCATCCACATCAGATATGGTGGGAAAAGTTAGTTTTTTTGGAAAAACTATTACCGGACTAAGTGATGATGTTAGAATTTCTAAAAGATTAAATGTACCCTCTTATAGATTAAGAGGTTTTGAGAGGGGTAAAATTGGACCAGTTGAAAACAATGACTACATAGGTGGAAATTATATTTCTTCATTAAATTTATCAGCAACACTTCCAACTATTGTTCAAGGATTAGATAACCTAGATGTTGGAGTTTTCTTTGATGCGGCTAATGTATGGGGTGTAGATTATGATAGTTCAATTGATGATAAAAGTAAGATCAGATCATCTACAGGTGTAGCACTTAATTTAATGACGCCAATAGGACCTTTAAGTTTTTCTTTTGCAAATGTTTTAACAAAAGCATCATCTGATAAAACCGAGTCTTTCAGGTTTAACCTTGGAACACAATTTTAATGAAATTTTTTTTTGCAAAAATATTTCTTTTATTTATATTCATAGGATTTTCAAATGCTAGTGAGAATATTAGATTTATAAATATTAATTATATTATTAATAATTCAGAAGTAGGAAAAAATTTGAATAAAATTATAGAAAGTAAAAGCAAAAAAATTACTTCTGAATTGGGTGATTTAGGAAAAAAAATTGAGAATAAAAAAGATAAAATAATTTCTCAAAAAAATATTCTCAAAAAAGAAGAATATGAAAAATTATTGAAGTCTTATGATGAAGAAGTAAAAAAATACAATGATATAAGAAAAAAAAAAAATGAAGATTTCAATAAATTTAGAATAAACTCACAAAAAAAAATTCTTGAAACATTAAATCCAATTATTACAGCTTTTCTTAAAAAAGAGTCGGTCCAGATTCTCTTACAAAAAGAACAGATACTATTTGGAGACAAAAAATTAGATATTACACAAGAAATTCTTAAAGTATTTAATGACAAACATAAAAAAATTAAATTTGATTAAAAAGATCAATGACTAAGGATAAATTAACGAAATCTGAAATAATTGAACTCTTGCCTCATAGAGAACCAATGTTACTTATAGATGAATTGATTAATATAAAGCATCTCCACTCAGCTACAGCAATAATGAATGTTAAAAAAAATTCATTTTATGTAGATGGACATTTTCCAGGAAATCCAGTTTTGCCAGGTGTTTTAATTGTAGAAGCTTTTGGTCAAGCTGCTGCTGCTTTAACTGCTCATGGTATAGATAAAAAAGAATACGATAATAAATTAGTTTTTTTAATGAGTGTTGAAAGGGCAAGATTTAGAAATCCCGTAATACCTGATTGTAAACTTGAATTGAACATCGAAGCTATAAGATCCCATGGTAGAGTTTGGAAATATAAGGGAGAAGCCTTTGTGAATGGTAAAAAAATGTCAGATGCCCAGTGGTCAGCTACTATTGTTGATAGGAAATAATTAGCAATAAATCTTGATAAGCTTTTAGAATAAGTTTTGATATTAAACTTATTAATGGTCAATCCTTTTTTTAAAAATACCGGTCCTCATGATATAAATTTTTTGCTTAAGCAAATTAATTTAAAGAATGACAATTTACCTGATGATAAAATCACAGATATTAAAGATCTTAACTCGTCTAAAAAAAGTGAAATAACTTTTCTACACTCAAAAAAATACACTGATTTGGCAAAAAAAACTAAAGCTTCTTATTGTCTAACTTCTGAAAATTTTCAATTATTTTTACCAAATAACTGTAGGGCTATAATTACAGACAAAGTTTTATTGCATACTGCTCAAATAACAAAAATTTTCTATCCGGACTCTATTACTGATGATTATGATAACACCGTAAAAGATATAGCTGAGACAGAACTTAAAGATAAGATCAAATATGGAAAAAATGTTCTAATTGGTGAAAATGTGAAAATTGGTGCAAATTGCTCAATCGGTCATAATTCAATTATAGAAAAGAATGTTAAGATAGGAAATAATTGTTCTATTGGATCAAATGTAATTATCAGAAATTCATTAATTAAAAACAATGTTCACATTTTAGACAGTTGTGTGATTGGAAAAAAAGGTTTTGGTTTTTTCCCGAATAAAGACAATAACTTTAGGTATCCTCAAATAGGTATTGTAATAGTTGAAGATAATGTAGAAATAGGCTGTGGATCTACAATAGATAGAGGTTCTCTTTCGAACACAATTATAGGAAAAAATACTTATTTAGATAATCAAATACATGTGGCTCACAACGTTAAAATTGGTGAAAATTGTATTATTGCTGGTCAAGTAGGTTTTGCAGGAAGCTCTACTTTGGGAAATAATGTTATGATTGGGGGTCAGGCAGGCATTTCAGGACATCTTAAGATTGGCAATAATGTGCAAATAGGTGGAGGTAGTGGGGTTATAAAAAATATTCCTGATAATTCTAAAGTGATGGGTTATCCAGCCAAAGACTTAAAAAATTTTATTAGAGAAAATAAATGATAGATAAAACAGCTATAATTAACGAAAATGCAAAAGTTCATTCAAGTGTTACGATTGGACCATACACTATCATAGGTCCCAATGTAGAAATTGGAGAGAATACAGAGATCCAATCACATGTTAGCATTACTGGAAATACTAAAATTGGAAAAGGAAATAAGATTTATCCATTTGTCTCAATTAATGATCCTCAAGATTTGAAATATAATGGTGAAGAAACAAATTTAGTTATTGGAGATAATAATAAAATAAGAGAGTATGTAACAATAAATCCTGGAACAATTGGTGGTGGAGGTAAGACTGTGATTGGCAATAATTGTTTATTTATGATTTCATCTCACATAGCCCATGATTGTCAGGTCGGTAATAATGTAATTATAGCAAACAATGTACCTTTAGGTGGTCACGCTATTATCGAAGACAATGTAGTTATTGGTGGTAATTCTGCTGTTCAACAGTTTACAAGAATTGGTAAAATGGCAATGATTGGAGGAATGACAGGAGTGTTAAACGACGTTATTCCGTATGGATTATCAACAGGAAACAGAAATTCATTGCAGGGATTAAATCTAATAGGCTTAAGAAGAGCTAAATTTGAAAATAAGGATATTTTAGGATTAAGCGAGGCATATAAAGTGATTTTCGCTACTAAAAATATCAATGAAAATATAAGTAAATTAAATGGTTCATTTCATAAAAATCCATTAGTTAAAGAAGTAATAGAATTTATCACTAAGGATAAAAAAAGATCTATTTGTACCCCATTTTCATAAGATGATAGGATTAATTTTTGGTGATACAGATTTTCCAAATAAAATACTTAAAACAATTAAGAAAAGAAAAATAAAGTACTTAATAATAGATTTATCCACATCTAAGAAATACAAAAAAGATAAAAAATCTCATGTGGTTTCTATAGGTCAATTTGGTAAAATAATTAATACTCTTAAGGAAAATAGCTGTAAAAGAGTCTTGTTTGCAGGAAAAGTAAACAAACCAAACTTTTCTAAGTTAAAACTAGATTTTAAAGGGATTTATTATATTCCAAGAATTATTAAAGCATCGAAGCTTGGTGATGCAGCAATTTTGAGAGAAATTATAAAGATATTAGCTCAAAATAATATAAAAACAGAAAATTCTCTTAAATTTAATCCAGAGCTTACACTTAAAAAGGGGAATTATTCAAAGATTAAACCAAATAATACTGATCAATTAGATATTAAGAAAGCTATTAAAACGCTAAATAATTTAAAAGAATATAATTACAGCCAGGCTGTAGTAGTCAGAAATAAAAAAGTAATTTCAATAGAGGGAAAAGGTGGAACTAAAAAAATGCTTGAAAAAAGCAAAAGTAAAAAATTTAGAAACCATGGTGTTTTAGTTAAGTTTCCAAAAAAAAAACAGGATCTCAGAGTTGACTTACCTACCATTGGTTTAAAAACGTTAAAACAAAGTAAGACAGCTGGATTAAAAGGCATTGTTGTAAAAAGTAAACAACATGTGTTTTTAGACAAAAATAAATGCATTAGTTTTGCTAATAAAAATAAGATGTTTATTTCAGTGAAATGAAAAAAATTTTTATATTAACAGGTGAACCCTCTGGAGATAAATTGGCATCAACTGTAATTACAAAGCTTCAACAGAGTAACTCAGATATAGAATATTTAAGCGTCGGGGGTTCTCATCTAAATAAACTTGGCATCAAATCAATATATGATCTTAAAGAAATAACTTATATTGGTTTTACTAGTGTTATTATAAATTTATTTAAAATCAGAAATAAAATTAACGAAACCGTAAATAAAATAATTGAATTTAATCCTGATATTCTTTTTAGTGTAGATAGCCCAGATTTTACCTTAAGAGTTGCTGAAAAAGTAAAAAGTATCAATCCTAATATTAAAACAATACATTATGTTGCACCACAAGTATGGGTATGGAGAGAGGGTAGGGTTAAGAATTTTAAAAAGTTTTTAGACCATGTTTTATTACTATTCAATTTTGAAAAGAAATACTTTGATAAAGAAAATATTAAAAATACTTTTGTTGGTCATCCATTACTTGAAAATAAAGAGAATGTTAAGACAGATTTATCAAATATAATTGATGACAATAAAAAAATTATATCTTTATTCGCTGGAAGCCGTACATCTGAAATCAATATTCTTTTACCAATTTTGTTAAACTTCATTAAATTAATGAATGAAAAATTCAATACATACAATTTTGTTTTTCATGCAACTGATCAAAACAAAAATTTAATAAATGATGAGATTAAAAAAACAAATTACAAAAATGTTGAAGTCATATCTGATGAGAATATAAAATTAAAAATACTGTCAAACTCTGTATTCGCTGTAGTAAAATCTGGAACTGTTTCTCTTGAAATTTGTAATGCAAAAGTTCCATCTATCATTATTTATAAAATGAATTTTATTAATTTTTTTATAGTAAAATTTTTAGTAAAAACAAAATATGCAAATATAATTAATATAATTAACCAAAAAGAAATAATTCCAGAATTAATTCAAAAGGAATGTAATTCAAAAGAAATTTTTAGATCTGTTGTTTATTTTTTAAAAAATCCAGATTTAATGAAAAAACAAATTAATGAGGTAAATAATACTTTAGATGAAATTAAGTCTAAAACCTCGTCATCTATGGAGGCCTCATTAATTTTACAGAAATATCTATCTTAATTTCCTTGAAATAAAATTTTTTTTAAGTTTAATTATTTTTTTATGAGGATAAGTAAACTTAAATTCTATTTAATATATCTTCTTTTGATATTTTTTTTTAATTCAAAAACTGTTTTTTCAGCAAGTTTTACTTTTCCTTCGTCATTAACAACTAATACATCAGATTTTGTTCTGCTATCTGAAACAGGTACCACTCCATCTGTTACTGGCTTTTCAACCGATGTACTTATTACAATAAGAGCTACCGCTGGTTTTGTGAAAATTACAACGGTTTCTGGACTTGAACAAATTAATGGATATTGCGGATATACGGCAGACTCAAGTTCAGAACCTAGCAATTGTGCAGATGATAATAGATCTGAAATTGGTTTTGAGGGCACACAAAGTGAGGTAAATGCAGCATTAGCAACACTTTCTTTTAAAGGAGATGGAAGTACTTCTAGTGTTTCTATTACTGCTTCTGCAACACCAACTGGTGCTGCTTATAATTCTACAAATGGCCATTATTACAGAGCTGTTTCATCAACAGATATAAGGTGGGATGATGCTAGAGCTGCAGCAAAAAGTGAAGCACAAAAATTTAATGGATTAACTGGTTACCTAGTAAATATTACAACTGCACAAGAAAATGACTTTGTGGCAAATAAAGTTTCTGTAAATGCTTGGACTGGAGGATCTGATAGTGGAACTGAAAGAGTTTGGAGATGGATGGATGGGCCTGAAGCTGATCAAACTTATACTTGTCAAAAATTTGGTACTGGTGGAACAGGTGAGGAAAGTCCAATCAACGGTGTCGTATGTACAGAACAAAGTTACTTAAATTGGGATTTTGGAGAACCTAATCAATATAATGGAACAAATGAGGATTATATGCATGTTTATGGTACTGGACCTAGAAAAGGCAGCTGGAACGATTATGTTATAAATAACAGCAACGTTGATGCTTATATTATTGAGTATGGTGGTATGGGTGGAACTGCTACAGTCCAAGGCACAGCAACAATTTCAATAACATCTACAGAAGCAAGCGGTACATATACTGCTTTTGATGATAAAGAATTAGTTGGTATCGTAGAGGGACAATCAGAAGGTGCGAAAAGATTCATTTATAATTCAACTAATGCTGTCTTGGAGAGAATAGAATGGCATAGAACGACAAAAAAAAATGATAATATTAAATTTGATAATGTTGGAATAAGTATAGATTTGGAAGAAAACACATATCCATACGCAAAATTATTAGACTTGTATCTTTTAAAGGGCAGCATCGAGAAGAAACAACTAATTTCTGAAAAAAATATTAACAAATTTATAAACGAACTTCCTCTTTCAAATTATTTAAGAAATGAATTTGGATTGTTACCCCAAGAGTGGAAAATTTGGAGCTCTGGCTATTTTAAAAAAGGAAAAATTAAAGCTAGAGTTAATAAAAAAAAAGAAGATTATGACTCAAATGCCTTAACGATTGGTATGGATAAAATAATTGATGAAAATAAACTCGTTGGTTTTGCTTTAAGAAAAGAATATGAAGATAATGATATTGGTAAATCTGGCTCAGAAATAAAATCTAATTCAACTAGCATAACAGCTTATTCTAGTACATATAAAAGTCATTCTTTTTTTATTGATGGTCTGGTAGGTTATGGACGCATCAGTAATAGTCTTATTAGAATTGAGGAAGCTAATACTTCAAATTCATTGACAGGAAAAAGAGATATCAATCAATTTTTTGGATCAATTAAATTTAATAAACTAACTAATAAGAATAAATTTACTTCATTGTTATTTGGAAGGGGTGATTTTGGTTTTTCATTTTTGGAAGGTTTTACGGAATCTGGAAATATACAAGCACTTAAATTTGAGGAACAAAAATTGCAACACAGATCTTTTTCTTTTGGTAGTCTTTTAAAATATAAAAAGAAAATTAATAGAGGTCATTTTTTACCATATGGAAGAGTGGAAGTTTTCGAAAATTTTTCTCCTCTTTCAAACGTAAATGCATGGTATGTATCTGATCTAAATACAAAATATAATCATCAAATAATGGAAAACTATGACAATTCTATTAAACTAGAAATAGGTTTTGATTTAAATCTTATTGATAGTTGGTATATATCTGCTTCTTTGAGAAGGCTATATAGAAATACTGGTAACTTAGAAAATGAACTTGCCATCAAAGCAAGTAAACCTTTTTAACTCAATTCTAATCTATTAATTACTTCATCTTTATCTAAAGATTGAATAATATCGTAAATGCCTGGACCAAATTTCGATCCTGTTAATAATATTCTGAGTGGTTGACCGACCCCCTTGAAATTTGTTTTATGTAATTTTATCAAATTTTCAATTATTGGTTCTAAAACTTCTCTAGTAGGTCGATCAATTTTTTTAAATTGACTAATGAAATCTGAAATTATCCTTTTTGCATTATCATCAATCAATTTTATATCTTCTGGATTGAAATTAATTTTATCTAATAAAATATATTGAGCATTATTAAATATATCTTCTAAAGTTTTAGCTTTATTTTTAAGAAATGTGAGTGATTTTTTTAGCTTATCTTTTTTATTAGAGTTAATTTCACTTTTATATAATTTGCAATATTCACTTAATTGATTGAATAAGTCATTCTCATCAATATTCTTAATATAGTGCTCATTCATTGACAAAATTCTACTCATATCTAGTTTTGATGGAGATTTGCCAATCCCATCCAAATTAAAAAATTTTATACTTTCATCTAACGTAAATATTTCTTTATCTTTATAAGACCAACCCAATCTTAAAAGATAATTTCTTAAAGCGTCAGGCATAATACCAATTTTAGAATAATCATCTAATGTGGATGCTTTATCTCTCTTTGATAATTTCTTTCCTTCAATTGTATGTATTAAAGGAATATGGGCAAATGAAGGTAACCCCCATTTCATGGCTTGATAAATTTGTATTTGTTTAAAGGTATTTATTTTGTGATCATCACCTCTAATAATATGTGTCATATTCATTTGGTGATCGTCTACAGATGCTGACAAATTATATGTGGGAGTCCCGTCATTTCTTAAGATAATGAAATCTTCAATAGTATTATTTTCTATTTCGACATCACCTTGGACCAAATCTTTCAATATTGATGTTCCATCAATTTTACTTTTAAATCTTATAACAGGTTTAATACCTTTGGGAGCATCATTTTCACTTTTATCTCTCCATTTTCTATCGTAAATGTAGGGAATTTTTTTTTGCCTTGCTCTTTTTTTTTGTTCTTCTATTTCCTCACTTGAACAGTAACATTTATATGCATTTCCATTTTTAAGTAGCTCATTTGCAACTTTTATGTGATCATCTACTTTTTTTGATTGAATATATTCTTCCCCATCATAGTCGATACCAATCCATTTGAGCGATTGTATTATTTGATCTTTGAATTCATCTTTAGATCTTTCTTTATCTGTATCTTCCACCCTTAAATAAAATTTACCATTGTGATTTTTCGAGTATAACCAATTAAACAAAGCTGTTCTAACACCACCAATATGCAATGCACCAGTAGGTGAGGGAGCAAATCTAGTTGCTACTTTTTTCATTAAAATGGTTTAGACTATTTTTTTAGAAGTTTCTATATAAAGATACTAATACACCCTGAACTTTTACTCTATCAGGGCCAAAGATTTTAGTTTCGTAATTCTTATTGGCACTTTCTAACGCAACAACTTTACCTTTTTTTCTAATTCTTTTTAACATTGCTTCATGCTCATCAATTAGAGCAACAACAATTTTTCCATTATCAGCTGTATCTGTTCTTTTAATAATTACTGTATCACCCTCATGAATTCCAGCTTCGATCATCGAGTCCCCTTGAACTTTTAAACCAAAATAATCTCCATTTTTCTCTAAATTACTTGGCAAAGGTATTCTCGAGACCTCATTTTGAATAGCTTCAACAGGTGTTCCAGCAGCAATTTTTCCTAAAACTGGTACCTCGGCATCATCTGATGATAAATTTTCCTCATCTAAACCACCTTTAATAACACTTGGTGAAAAACTGTTATAAATGTCGTTTGCAGAAGCCGTTTCTGGCAATTTAATTACTTCTAATGCTCTTGCTTTGTGAGCAAGTCTTTTAATAAAACCTCTCTCTTCTAATGCACTTATAAGTCTATGAATTCCAGACTTAGACTTAAGGTTTAACGAAGCTTTCATCTCCTCATAAGAAGGAGAAACACCAGAGCTTCTCAACTTCTTGTTGATAAATAAAAGCAGGTTTTTTTGTTTTTTTGTTAGCATAAGAACAAATATCGTACAAAATCTGTTCTACAAAAGTTCTCTTCAATTCACAATAGTAAAAAACCCAATAAAATAGGGAACTATCTGACTAAAGTACTGAGAAAATAGAATTATTTTCCAAATTTTTCAAAAGTGATTCACCAATTAGAAAAGTTTTAATAGATGTTTTATTTGAGAGTTCTAATAGTTCATCTTTTGTTTTTATTCCACTTTCAGAAATTAATGGACCTTTATGATTAACCAAAACATCATGAATATCAAAAGTTGTATTTATATCAGTTTGAAGAGTTTTTAAGTTCCTATTATTGATACCAATTAATGCATCTTTAAATTTTAAAGCTTGTTTTGCTTCCTCAACTGTATGCACCTCAACTATAACAGACATATTAAATTTTAAAGCTTCCTCATATAACTCATTTGCAAGGCTTTCACTTACACCAGCTAATATAATTAATATTGCATCTGCTCCATAACTCTTTGCTAATGGAATTTGAAATTTATCTACAAAAAAGTCCTTACAAAGAATTGGCAAATTAATATTTTGTTTAATTTCACTTATATGTCTCAAATCTCCTAAAAAAAAATTTTCTTCAGTCAAAACAGACAAACAAGTTGCTTTGTTATCATTATATATACCAGCTATTTTTACAGGGTTATAATCATTTATGATTACACCTGCAGAAGGACTAGCTTTTTTGATCTCAGCAATAATTGAAAATTTATTTTCCTTAATATTTTTTTCAATATTTTCTTTAAAATTAATAAACATTTTATTTTTCTCAATTAATTCATTTAATGACCCTATTGAAATATTTTTTTTAGAATCTTCTATTTTTTCTTTTTTCTTTTTAATTATTTTTTCGAGAACATTTTCAGGCATTTTGAATTTTTTCTAAATGTTTGATAACTTTGTTTGATAAAATATGCTCTCTTGCATTTTTATATGCTTCGCTAAACTCTTCATGAGTTTCATTAACAATCAATCCTGCTGCAGCATTTAAACATACTGCTTTAGAAAAATCATTATCTTCACCTTTAAATATTTCAAGAGTCTTATTTGCATTAAATTTTGCATCGTCACCAATAAGATTTTTAAATTTGTCTGCATTTATATCTAATTCTTTTGGATCAATTACGATTTCTGATATAACATTATTTTTTAATTGAATAATATTTGTTTTAGCATAGGGTGAAATTTCATCTAAACCATCTTCACTATTGACGATCCATGCAAATTTAATATCTAAACTTTTTAAAGCATTAGCAAATATTTTTAATAACTTTTTTTCAAAGACACCAACTACCTGTCTTTTAACTAAAGCTGGACTACTCAAAGGACCAATCATATTAAAAATTGTTCTCTTACCAATTTTTTTTCTTGTAGGTCCAACGTATTTCATTGCACTATGGTAATTTGGTGCAAACATAAAACCAAAATTATTTTTTTCAATTTGTGACTCAATATCATTTGGTTCTAAATTAATTTCTATATTTAATGCCTCTAAAACATCGCCAGAGCCACATTTGGAAGATACTGCTTTATTTCCATGTTTTGCTACTTTAACACCCATACTAGCAAGCAATAATGCAGAAGCTGTTGAAATATTGAGTGTGTTCATTCCATCACCACCTGTACCACATGTATCGATACAATTTTGTACATTTACTCTTTTTGATTTATTTCTTAGAACGTATACTCCTCCAGCAATCTCATTTGAAACTTCACCTTTAGCAGATAAAAGTGTTAAAAAATCAAATATTTCCTGATCATTTGCCTTACCTTCCATTAATAATTCGAAAGCTGCCTTACTTTCCTCAAAGGATAGATCATCTTTATTTTTAATCTTATCTATGAATTGTTTCATTAATTTTAAAGTCTAATAAAATTTTTTAAAATTTTAATACCTAGTTTAGTTTTAATACTTTCAGGGTGAAATTGCACTCCATGAACATTATATTTTTTATGCTGAACACCCATTACTAAACCATCTTTGCTCTCAGCAGTGATTTCAAGATGTTTTGATAGTGTTTTTTTATCAATAATTAAGCTGTGATAACGTGTTGCCTCAAATGATTTTGGAAGATTTTTTAAAATTCCCAACTTTTTTGAGATAATTTTGCTCGTTTTACCATGCATTAGCTTTTTAGCCTGAACAATTTTAGAGCCAAATACCTGTCCAATAATTTGATGACCAAGACAAACACCAAGAATTGGAATTTTTTTATATAAAGATTTTACTATTTTTAAACAATTACCTGATTGATCAGGATTACCTGGGCCCGGTGAGATTACAATTTTATTATATTTTCTTTTTAATATCTCATTAGATGTAATCTGATCATTTCTTATTACATCTACCTTAACTTTTAATGAAGATAGGTAATGATAAAGATTAAAAGTGAAACTATCGTAATTATCTATAAGAATTATTTTTTTCATTTCAAAGCATTAATCAAAGCTTTTGCTTTATTAACAGTTTCCTCGTACTCTTTTAAAGGTTTACTATCCGCAACAATTCCAGCACCAGCTTGAACATAAAATTTATTATTTTTAGCGACAGCTGTTCTTAAAGCTATACATGTATCAAATTCCCCGTTAGCTGAAAAATAGCCAATACCACCAGCATAAACTTTTCTCTTAGTTGTTTCTAATTCATCAATTATTTCCATAGCTCTAATTTTTGGTGCTCCAGAGACAGTTCCTGCAGGGAAACCAGCTAGAAGTGATTTAAACTTAGAAAATTTCTTATTATACACACCGATGACATTTGATACTATGTGCATTACATGAGAATATCTCTCAATAATAAAACTCTCAGTTACTTTTACCGTATTAATTTTTGAAACTTTACCAGCATCATTTCTTCCTAAATCTAATAACATTAAGTGCTCTGAAAGCTCCTTTTTGTCATTAAGAAGATCTTTTTCATAAAAACGATCCTCTTTTAGTGTTTTTCCTCTTGGTCTCGTTCCAGCAATTGGTCTTACAGTAATTTTATTATCTCTTAGTCTCACTAAAATTTCTGGACTCGCACCAATAATTTGGAAGTCATTGAAATTAAAAAAAAACATAAAAGGTGATGGGTTAGTCACTCTAAGTTTTTTATAAATATCAATCGGTTTTTTTGTTAATTTAGCTTCAAATCTTTGACTTAAAACTACCTGGAATATATCTCCTAATTTTATATATTTTTTGGCTGTATTGATCATTTGCAAGAATCTATTTTTAGAAGTATTAGATTTAACTTTAATATTTATTGATTTTAATGGAGTCCTATTATCTACATTCTTAATTGATGATTGAATAAGTAATTTAAAAAGATCTGATTTTACCTCATCAAATTTTTTTTGATAATCTCTAATCTT
>CACCJO010000017.1 GCA_902546375.1 uncultured Pelagibacteraceae bacterium | reverse complement strand
GAAGAAGAAGAAAAACAAAAAGAACTTGAGTATATTAAAATAAAAGAATGGGAAGAAAAATTTGATAGAGAACAAAAAGCAAAAGAACATAGAGAAAATTTAAGAGAAGAGAGATTAAGACAAAGAGAATTAGAAAAACTTAAATCATTCGAAAAAACTGAAAATCCTGTTGACAAAAATCTTTCATCAGGATTAGAAAAATTTGAAGTAGATATTACAAAAGAAAATTAATTTTTCTGAATAGGAAAATAATCTTTTAAATCACCTTCCCTATAAACATCAGCTGTACAACAATGAATACCACCACCAAAGGCATAAGCATCTCTTAATTCGACAGGAACAACTTCCATTCCTAATTTATCTAATTGTTCAGCTTGGTAGACTTCACTTTTTTCAACACAAACTGTTTTTGGATCAAGAACTAAAACATTCATAGATAACCATACTGATGAATAACAAAGTGGTGGTGGTTCATTATGTGCTGGTTGAGCGCTATCAATTATTTTCCATCCATTGTCCTCAAATAATTTTCTTTGTTCTTTTGGTAGTCTTCTTTGAGGATTATTTATAATTAAACCTTCTTTAATGGGTGTAAAAGTTGCATCAATATGAATTGGATATGGATCACCTGGAAAATTAACAGCATGAACTCTATGATCTTTAAAATGTCTTCTTAACCAATCAATTCCTTTTAAATTTGTTGTAAAACCATGTTGTACAATTAAGTCCTTCCCGAACCTCAAAACATCTGCAGCATCAAATAAAGGTTCCTCTTCTGTTGTTACAAAGAATTTTTCTTCAGTCCATTTAAGTCTTTTTTGAATACCGATCTTGTCTGACAAATAATCTTCACGGTAATCTGCGTCTGTTAATCTTGGTTTTGGTGCAGTTTCATGACGCATATTCTTGTCTATTTCAAAATATTTTTTAATCAGTGGTCTATAATTTAGATATTCAAACCATCTACATCTATAGCTCATTGTTGCTTCAAGCATTTCATTTCCAACTGTAAGTATAATATCTCTAGCTGGCATACATCCGAACATACTATCAACCTTCCAATCGGGAGTAGAAATTTTTTGATTATGATTAAGTGGAACTGGTCGGTCAACTTTAATGCCTCTTTTTTCCAAGATTGAAGCAAAATTATTTAATAACTCGTTTGCTTTATCAACTGTATCTTTGTTACGAGGTCCATGAGAACCTTTCATATCTGTGTCTTCTGGAACTTTAGCATCTAAAGCAGGTTCTGGTGCAGGTATACAACAACCGTCTGCTTTTCCAACTATAACATGTTTAAGTGGATCCCATTCGTTCCAACTATTTACAATAACTTTGTCCTTACTCATGTTTCAAGATCAATTTAAAGCTATAAATCTTTTATTCCATCGCATTAACAAACTGTAATAAATTAATGAAATAAATAGAAAAAATCCTCCAACTATAGTGTAAGTATCAGGTACCTCATTTATGCCTAAGATAGGTAACCAAACCCAAAAAATTCCACCAATAACTTCAGTTAATGATAATAATGTTAATTCTGCAGCAGGAATAGCTTTCGAACCAATAGAATATAAAATTAGCCCTAAACAAACTAATGTTCCATGCAAGGAAAATAATGCTCCATTATAACTTGTTGAAAAGAATACTTGCTTAGTGCTCAAAAGCATTATAGCTGCAAAAACAAAACAAAAAAAACCTGAAAAAGCAACAGTTGTAAACTTTGGAGTTTGTGTTCTCCACCTAAGAGTTACAGAAAAAATAGAAAATCCAATTGATGAAAGCATTCCAAAAATAAAACCAACGATAGAATTTGATCCAGTACTTCCAAACGCCATAATTATAATTCCAATCGTTGCAATAAAAATAGATATCCAAACATTTAATGAAATCCTCTCTTTGAGAAATAAAAAAGCAAGAAGTGCAGTGAAAAAAGGCATTGCTGCCAAGCAAAGCAAAGTGATTGCAGCTGATGTATTAGTAATTGAGTAGATAAAACTTATCATCGCAATTCCTAATCCAGTTCCACCAATAATGCCTGAGTATCCCATTTTTAAATAATTTTTATAAAATTTAATCCCTTCTTCAAAATAAAGATAAAGATTTAAAAGAATAAAAATTGTTAATCCTCTGCCAAAAATATACTGCCATGGCACTTGGTTAGGATTATCCATATATCTCACAACAAGAGGGCCAAAAGACCATAAAATTCCTGCAAACAAAACTACTGGAACTGCGATTTTTGGATTTTTTAATTCAAGCATTCGGGAAGATTAAATCTAAAAATTTATAACTACAACAAAAATGAGATAGCTTTAATCTTAAATTTAACTTTTCCATTTAAAGTTGTGTTCAGCCTATTTCTATTCTTGATTGGTTTTTATTTGTCATGTAATTAAAAATTAATATGGATTTAGAAGTGCTAAGTATTGCTGCAAACACAGATAACAATCGAAATATTGAGAACCGGACACATGTCTCAAAGTTAAAAAATTCAGTGTGTGGGGATGAAATGCAAATAGAGCTTATATTAAAAAATGAAAAAATTTTAGACTTTGGGTATCAAGGTAAATCTTGTGTATACTGCCAGGCATCAGCCAGTTTATTATCGAAAATTTCTATAAATAACCAAAAAGAAAAAATTAACGATTTATGTGATAAAGCTGAATTATATTTTAATGATGATGTAAAAATTATAGATAAAAAATGGAATTCTTTGAAAAAATTGATTAAGAAGAAAAATATCAATAAAAAAGATTGTATATTGTTACCTTTCAAAACTTTAAAAAAGATAGTATCAAGTTAAATTATGGGTAATCTTAAACAATCTCTTTTAGCTGGTTTATTTTCAATAATTACAATTGGAATTTTAACTTTCCTAACTTATAGAACAGAATTTGGGATCTTTCTGTTAGCCTCATTTGGATCATCTATGGTTTTACTTTATGGGTATCCTGAAAGTCCATTTGCCCAACCAAAAAATGTTTTTTTTGGTCACTTAGTTACCACCATCGTAGGTTTACTTTTTTTAAACTTTGTTCCATTACCAATCTTTTTAACTATACCATTAGCAGTAGGAGTTGGGGTTGGATTAATGATCCTATTAAATGTTACTCACCCACCTGCAGGTGGTAATCCAATAATAGTTATTATTGGTAGTGTCTCTTTTGATTACTTGCTAAATCCTGTAATATCAGGATCAGTTATAATTATTATTTTTGCAATAATTGTTAACAAATTTATTTTGAAAAAATCTTATCCAAGCTAAAAATAATTTTTTATGAAATTATAAAATTATTTTCAATAAGAAGACCTATTAATATTCCTATTGCTAATGCTATAATTAATTTCTTCTTATTCACTTTTTTAGTATTGGAGATTTAACACCTTTAATACCTGATGAAGATAATTTTGATCTCATACTTTGCTTAAGATTTTCCCAAAGCTTAGCCATTCCTAAAGGTTCATAAATCATAAATATTATCATCAATAGACCAAATATTACCTGTTCGATTGATGAAATGATTGTAGCATCAATAGCTCCGTGAAATACGTTGTTTCCTATAGCATTTAAAAGAACTGGAAAAAGCAAAATAAATGCTGCCCCTATAAAAGCACCATTAATAGTCCCAAGTCCGCCAAGAATGCACATGAATAAGATTTTAAAAGATAACTTAATATCAAAAGCAACTGGTTCTAAAGATTTTAGATAACAAAATGCAAAAAGAGCACCAGCTACACCACAATAAAATGCACTAATAGCAAATGCTTGAACTTTAGTTCTTAATAGTGAAACCCCCATAGACTCAGCAGCAATATCCATATCTCTAACTGCCATCCAATTTCTACCTGTACTTCCTCTTGCCATATTCATAGCTAATAAAGTTAAAATAGTGGTCACAGCTAAACATACAAAATACATAGCTAATGGTGTTGTAAATGGTTTTCCTAAGATGACTATATCTTGCGCAGTTATAATCCCTGAAGAGTCATAGTTTTTAAACCATCCAAATTTATCTATCATCCAAATAATAAAAAACTGTGAGGCTAATGTTGCTACCATAAGATAAATTCCTCTTACCTTTAAACTTGGTAAACCAAACAAAATTCCGAAAGCTGCAGCTATTAAACCTGACACTATTAGTGAGCCTACAAAACCAAGATCAGGCACCCGTAAAATAAGATTAAACATAGCAAAAGCACCTGCAGCCATAAAACCAGCTGCACCCAAAGCTAATTGTCCCGTATATCCCATTACAATTTGTTGTCCAATAGTAGCTAATGCCAGGCAAAGCCAAGGAATTAATATAGAGGTGTACCAATATTCTGTTTTAATAAATGTCGGTATTATTAATACACTTAAAACCATACAAACAGCTAAGTTGATCAGGTCTTTTTTTGTGTAAGTCATAAAAATTGGTTTCATAAATTAAACTCTCCTAATAATTTTTTCTCCAAATAAACCTTCCGGTCTATATAATAAAAAGAATATTGCTAATACGTAGGGAGCCCAACCTTCAATAGCTCCTCCGAAAAACGGTCCAATATAAACCTCTAATATTTTTTCTACTGCCCCAATAATTAAACCTCCAATAATTGCGCCTGGAATTGATGAAAAACCACCTATAATTAAAACTGGCAAAGCTTTTAATGCAAGATCAACAAGAGCAAATTGCACTCCAGCTCTCGCTCCCCACATCATTCCCGCTACTAAAGCTACAACACCTGCAGCAGACCAAACTAATAACATTATATGTTTTAAAGGAATTCCTATTGAACTCGCTGCTCCTGCATCATCTGCAACAGCTCTCAAACCTAATCCAATTTTTGTGTATTTGAATAATAAAAATAGACCGATAATCATTATAGCAGCAACTAATCCAGCTGTGATATCAAGTGCACTAATAAATAATTTTAAATTGTCTGCGATCCATGGCACTGGAAAATCTCCTATGCCTAAATCTAATCTTCTCACTTCTACTCCCCATGCTGCTTGAGCAAGTCCTTCTAAAACATATCCCAAGCCAATCGTGGCCATCAACACTGTATCTTCACTAGCATTCATTAAAGGTCTTAAAACCAATCTTTCAGTGCAAAGACCAACCACTACCATCAAAAGGGCTGCTAAAATAAAAGCGAGTACAAAAGGTATATTGAAATCTTGCATGAAACCACAGAAGGCAAGAACTGAGAAAAAAACCATGGCTCCTTGTGAAAAGTTAAATGTTGCTGACGCTTTAAAAATAAGAACAAAGCCTAGAGCAACTAAAGAATACATTGTACCAGCAAGTAAACCACCAACCAGAACTTCCATAAAAAATAATAGTTCATTTGCCATATTATAATCCTAGTGTTCCACTCCTAAGTAAGCATCTATTACTTTTTGATTTGCCATTATTTCATCTGGTGTTCCATCACCAATAACCTTGCCGTAATCAAGTACAACCACTCTATCAGATATATCCATTACCACTCCCATATCATGCTCGATTAAAACCATTGTTGTACCAAGTTCATCATTTACCTTTAAAATAAATCGACACATATCTCTTTTTTCCTCGACATTCATTCCAGCCATTGGTTCATCCAATAGAATTATTGACGAGTCAGTCGCAAGGGCTCTACCTAATTCAACTTTTTTTTGTAATCCATAAGGAAGTTTTCCAACAGGAGTGTCTTTAATGTCTTCTATCTCTAAAAAACTTATTATTTCTTCTGATCGCTCTCTATTTAATTTTTCCTCTTTTTTTACTTTTGGAAGTTGTAAAGCTACCTCAAGGAAATTTGTTTTTGTGTGAAGTTTTCTACCTACTAGAATATTATCCAGTACTGACATTCTTTTAAATAGAGCTAAGTTTTGAAATGTTCTAGATAGACCCATTTGAGCCATAATATTCGGGGTTATATTAGGTACTACTTGTCCTCTAAAAGATACAGTTCCTTGTTGGGGCTTATAAATTCCATTAATACAGTTTAACATTGAGCTTTTTCCAGCTCCGTTAGGTCCAATTATCGCTCTAACCTCGTGCTCGAGAACGTTAAATGAAGTGTCAGTAATAGCCTTAACACCCCCAAAAGCGAGTGAAATATTATTTACCTCTAATATTGGCTTTCCTATTTTAAACTTTCTTTCGTATGCCATCTTTAATTAATTTTTTTGTTTAAACTTTCCTCTTTAAGAACATCTCTAAAGTTTTTTCTACCTTTTTTTGATATGCCTAAGTATAATTCTTTTACTTTATCATTGTTTAATAAACTTTCCGCAGTCCCCTCGAGCATCACTTTTCCAGTTTCAATGATGTAACCATAATCAGAATTTTTTAATGCAATATTAGTATTCTGTTCAGCAAGCAAAATACTTACTCCCTCTTTTTGATTTAACTCCTTTACAATATTAAAAATCTCAGCAACTAATTGAGGCGCTAGACCCATTGTTGGCTCGTCTAGTAACAACATTTTAGGTTTTGCCATCATTGCTCTTGCAACTGCAATCATTTGTTGTTCTCCACCTGATGTAAATGCTGCTTGACTTTTTCTTCTTTCTTTTAATCTTAAAAAATAACCATAAATTTTCTCTAATTCTTGATCAATATCACCTTTAGATAATTTTCTTGAATAAGCTCCAGAGATAATATTTTCCTCAACAGTTAAATGACCAAAACATCTTCTGCCCTCTAATACTTGAACCATTCCAAGTCCAACCATTTGAGATGGATTTTGTTTTTCTATTGAGTTTCCATCATAATCGATTGATCCTTTTGTAACTTTACCTCTTTCGGAGGCTAACATAGTTGAAACTGCTTTTAGTGTAGTGCTTTTACCCGCTCCATTTGCACCTAATAACGCGACTACTTTTCCTTTGGGAACTTTTAAAGAAACATCATGTAAAGCTAAAATAACGTTGTCATACATTACCTCAATATTTTTTATATCAAGAATGTTTACAGAATTATCGCTCATTAGTTTTTTATCTACTTTAATTTTGTTTAAATGGGAAGTTTGAAACAATTAAAATTGTTTAAACTTCCCATTATTGTGAACATTAATTAATTAAATTAATTAATTATCCACATTTTTTTGGTGTAATGTTGTTTTCTTTAGCAAATTTTGCTGCAGAGTCTTCAACTAAACCTCTAATAAATTTAGGGTCTAATGGAGCTTCCCAACCAGTTACCTGATTGAATTTTTTTCCATCCCACTGCATTACAGCAAATTTACCAGCACCTTCATGGTTTGCACATGAAATAGCAAATGGAGCTAACATTCCTCCAACTCCAAGTTCAGTAAGTCTAGCTTCGGTCATGTTTAAAGCCTCATAACCATCTCTAAACTCGGCACCAGTTACTGCTTTACCAACTTTGTTATGCATCTTTTGAGCATTTTTCAAAGCCTCAATCCACATAACTGCAGCACCTAGTCCTCTATTCCAGTAAACTGAACCAATTCTATTTGGATCAGCTAAGTTACCTTTTCCAGAACCATATACTTTGTCTTTGATGTCTTTAACTAACGGATATTCGCCTGGTAAAGCATTAGCAACTGCGTAAGTTCCTATTGCAGCATCACCTGCTGGATACATATCCTCTTCAGCAGCACCGAATGTTACGTACATCATTCTATCTCTTGGGAAATTAATTCTAGCAGCATTAGTCATTGCTGTTGAATTCATTCCAGAACCTGCTCCCCAGAAAGTAACCCAATCAGGATTTTCTCTTCTGATTTGCAGCCACTGAGATTGTTGCTCAAGACCTGGAGGTGGAATTGAAATTTCAACTAATTTCATTCCCCAGTCAGAAGTTATTTTTCTCATTGCCGGTAATGGCTCTCTTCCGTAAGCAGAGTCAATGTGTAAGTGAACGATCTTTTTACCTTTCATCTTATCAATTCCGCCTTCGATCTCAGCCATAAATTTTAATTTAACAGCTATTTGTGACCAGTAGTGACTTGCAGCATTAAATACCCAAGGCCATACTCTTCCATCAGCACCGTCAGTTCTTCCATAACCATATTGAGCTAAAACGACATTGTCTTTTGCCATACGGTTAATAACTGCATATGCTCCTGGTGTTCCTAAAGTATCAAACACAACTATTCTTTGACCATCTTTTTCAAGTAGTCTTTGATAACACTCAACTGTTTTTACAGCGTTGTACTCAGTTTCACATTCTTGCCATGTAAGCATGACTCCGTTCACTCCGCCTGTCATATTGACATAATTCATGTAGTCAATCTGAGCCCCATAGTAACCAGTCCCCATTGCTGAATAAGGTCCAACACGGCTACTAGCTACAGGAAAGTATTGAGTTTCTGCTCCAAATACTTTTTGAGGTAAAGCGAGTGAAGAAAATAAAGCTACTACTACTGTTAAAGTAGATGCTAGCTTTTTTAACATTTTTGTTAGCATTTCTATCCCTCTTAATTAAGTTAAAGGTCAATTTAACCACATGCTTCAAGTTTGTGCAAATTTTAATCATTCCAGTTCGCAACCAAATGTCGCATTACAACCTTAAGATGAATTAAAGTGTTGGTTGAAAAAAATTGTATTTATTAAAATTATTTTATCTTTAAATAATTAATTCTTTTTATAGCGGAAGCTGAAAGTCTACTTAATGATTCAATCATTTTAATAATGAAAGTGTCTCCTTTGATTACTTGGTAAGTCATTTAATAATTATTATTTTTAGAATGAATATTCATAAATTTATTTTTAAAGAGACACATCCGTGTCAAAAATAATTCATTGCTTGAGATCCTAAAATAATGTTAGATGCCTTAAATAAATTTAAAAATATACAGGAGTTTAAATGAAGATATTATGCGTATTATATGATGATCCAAAAGGTGGAATGCCTAAATCATATGCACTTTCAGAATTACCTAAAATAGAAAAATACCCAGATGGAATGACTTTACCATCACCTAAAGGAAGAGATTACACTCCAGGTCAATTACTAGGATGTGTGTCTGGTGAGTTAGGATTAAGGAAATTTTTAGAGAGCAATGGTCATGAGTTAGTAGTAACTAATAGTAAAGATGGAGATGGATGTGAAGCTGACAAACATATTGTTGATGCTGACATTGTAATTTCTCAACCGTTCTTTCCATATTATTTAACAAAAGAGAGAATTGCTAAAGCTAAAAATTTAAAAATGGCAATCACAGCAGGAATTGGTTCAGACCATGTTGATTTACAAGCTGCGATGGATAATAAAATTGATGTTGTAGAAGTTACTTATTGTAATTCAAGATCTGTAGCTGAACATATCGTTATGATGATTGTTTCAATGGTGAGGGATTACCATAATCAACATAGAATTGTTAATGAAGGTGGTTGGAATATCGCTGATGCCGTCCAAAGATCATATGATGTTGAGGGTATGCATATTGGAACAGTTGCTGCTGGACGTATTGGTTTAGATGCATTAAGAAAAATGAAACCATTTGATGTTCATTTGCACTATTTTGATAGACATAAATTACCTGACTCTGTTGAAAAAGAATTGAACCTAACGTTTCATGATTCTGTAGAGTCAATGGTGAAAGTTTGTGATGTAGTAACAATTAATTGTCCTCTTCACCCTGAAACTGAAAACTTATTTGATGATGCAATGATAAGTAAAATGAAGAAAGGTGCTTACATTGTTAACACTGCAAGAGGAAAAATTTGTAATCGAGATGCTATTGCAAAAGCATTAAAAAGTGGTCAATTAAGTGGATATGCGGGAGATGTATGGTTTCCTCAACCAGCACCTAATGATCACGTATGGAGAAGCATGCCAAATCATGGTATGACACCTCATACTTCAGGTACATCTTTAACTGCCCAATCAAGATATGCTGATGGTGTAAGAGAAATATTAGAGTGTTTCTTCGAAGGTAAAGAAATAAGAAATCAATATTTGATTGTAAAAGATGGTCAGTTAGCTGGTATGGGTGCTCACTCATACAGTAAAGGTTCAGCAACTGGTGGATCAGAAGAAGCGGCAAAATATCAAAAAAAATAATTCTGTATTTAATTATAAAAGGTGGCTACTAAAAAGTAGCTACCTTTAAAATCTGGACTTATCATAACGAATTTGTTTATGATAATTAATGAAGCATTTTTTCATAATTTTCTTTTTTTTAATTAATATAAATTTTTCATATTCTGCTCAAAAAGATAAAGCATATTTCGCTGGAGGGTGTTTTTGGTGTGTTGAAGAGTCATTTGAAAAATTAAAAGGTGTGGAAGAGGTAATTTCTGGTTATTCTGGAGGTAAAACTGAAAACCCAACCTACAAAGAAGTAACGTATGGAAATACTGGTCACTTTGAAGTTGTAGAAATAATCTATGATAAAAAAGTTATCTCATTCGAGGATTTACTAAAAAATTTTTGGGTTAATATTGATCCATTTGATGCTTACGGTCAATTTTGTGACAAAGGATATAGTTATAGATCAGTTGCATTTTATCAAAATGATGAAGAAAAAAAATTAATAGAAAAAGATATAAAAGATTTACAAAATAAATTTAACAAAAAAGTTGTTACATATGTTCGAAATTTTGAAAAATTTTATAAGGCAGAGGAATACCATCAAGATTTCTATAAAATTAAATTAGAAAGGTATCTTAGATATAAAAAAGCTTGTGGAAGAGAAGAATTGTTAAAAAGAATCTGGAGTCAATAAACTTTATGAAGAATAATATGAATTGGAATTTTGATAACTCTTATTCAAGACTATCTAATGCATTCAAAGAACATATTGAACCTATTGCCGTAAAAAACCCTGAGTTAGTTTTAATGAATAAAGATTTAGTTGAAGAATTAAACTTAGACTTTTCCAAAATCGGCAAAAATGAATTAGCAGCTTTATTCACCGGTAATATTCTTCCAGAGGGGAGTAATGCTATTGCTCAAGCTTATGCTGGTCACCAATTTGGACATTTCACAATGTTGGGAGATGGAAGAGCAGTTTTAATAGGAGAGCATTTAACAAAAAATAATGAGAGATACGATATTCAATTTAAAGGATCAGGTAAAACGGCATTTTCAAGAAATGGTGACGGCAGAGCTGCACTGGGTCCAATGTTAAGGGAATATATAATTAGTGAAGCGATGCATCACCTAAATATTCCATCAACAAGAAGTTTAGCGGTAGCTAAAACAGGTGAAGAAATAATGAGAGAGACTCCATTGCAAGGTGCTATCTTAACGAGAGTAGCTTCAAGTCATATTAGAGTTGGAACTTTTCAATATGTTGCAGCACGTGATAAAAAAGATGAGTTAGAAATTTTACTTAATTATGTGATTAAAAGACATTATCCAAAACTAATAAATTCAAACAATAAAGCTTTAGACCTTTTGAACGTGCTTATAGATAAACAAATTGATCTTGTAGTAAATTGGATGCGTGTTGGTTTTATTCATGGAGTTATGAATACTGATAACATGACAATTTCTGGTGAGACAATTGATTATGGTCCATGTGCATTCATGGATACCTATGACCCAAAAACAGTTTTTAGCTCAATCGATAGGATGGGAAGATATGCTTATTGTAATCAACCAGCTATTACAAAATGGAATCTTTCAAGATTTGCTGAGTGTTTAATTCCATTTATTGATCAAGATGAGAGTAAGGCGGTTAAAAGTGCAACAGAGATAATTGAAACATTCGGCAAAAAATATGAAGAAAAATGGTTGAAGATGATGAGAAAAAAACTTGGATTATTAGGTGAAGATAACAAAGATAAATTTTTGATTGTTGATTTGCTCACTTGGATGCATCAAAACAAAGTAGACTATACAAATACTTTTTGTCATTTAATGAAACTTAAAGACTATGATGATGACTTATTTAAAGATGATAGTTTTCAAAAATGGAAAAAAAATTGGCTAGAGAGATTAAAACTAAATAATAATACTCAAGAAAATTACATAAAATTAATGAGAAGTGTTAATCCTCTTGTGATTCCTAGAAATCACAAAATTGAAAATGCATTAGAAAAAGCCAACGATGGTAATCTTGAGCCATTTAATGAACTTTTAGAAATTTTAAAAGCACCATATGACCTGAAAGAAAATATTTCAGATTATCTGAAAATGGACACCTCTTTTAAAGATTACAAAACTTTTTGTGGTACTTAACTTTATTAATTAATTAGAAAATTTTTTCCAATTTTCGACTGGGGGAACTAAATGTTCAAGTGTTGATGAGTCTTTTGCTAAAAATACTATATCTGCTGAAATTGATATCCTTTCAGAATTAGACTTTCCTTGTTCTGTGCCATGAATTGTTTTAGAAGGAAATATCAATAGATCATCTTCTTTAGTATCAAATACAACTTTACTTGAATTTAAAATATCTCGTTTTTTAAAAATATTTTCTTTTGCTAATGATCTTGAGTCGAATAATTGAGGAATAAATTCATTATGCTTAGAAGTATCAAAAAACATGATCTTAGCATCGTCTTTTTGTTTCTTTAAATAAAATGCAATGGAAAGATGCGACTGATCATGTGAATGATTATCAATATGCTCAGTTTTTTTTGAAATTGTTGCCCACGATCTCTGAAAATAAAGATCAAGCTTTGTATGGTTCACTGATAAACTTTCTAAATATTCTAAAATACAATTGTTAATTTGAATAAATAAATTTTTAAATTTTGGATTATTGTGCAAATACTCAAATCCTTGCGTATCTCCTGTCCAAGCTTTCGTTGCAGATTTATAATCTAAATTTTTACTTTTTTTTTCCATTAATCGGACTTCTTCAATCATTTCATTTTTTTCATTTTCTGAAAGTGAAAGTGTCGACTTATAAACTGTAAGTGGAAAAAAATTAAAAATTTTTTGCATTTAAAAGTAAATTATAAAACGTAAGGTTCAGGTCTTGCTTTTGCACCTAATACTCTCTCTACTGCCATATTTGAAATATCAATCGATTGATAAGAGCCTGTTGTAATTAGCTCTGTTAAGGCTCTTCCAATTCCTGGTGCTTGCATTAATCCTCTTCCAGTAAAACCAGTTGCTAAGTATACGTTTTCAAATTTAGGATGTTTTCCTACAACTGCATTATTATCTAATCTATTACAATCATAATAACCTGCCCAACCACCCGTTAATTTTAATTCTTCAAATGCAGGAATTCTTTTAGCTAAAGCAGGCCAAACTAATTCTTCAAAATCGTCCCAAGCTGGTTCGAGATCTGTGGCATCAAAAACTGATTTTGGTGAACCAGCTAAATACTCTTTACCTTCAGGCCTCCAATAAACTCCTGTTGTTAAATCTCCAGTTAATGGCATTTCAGGAATATGTTTTGGACACTTAACTCTAAAGACTGTGTGTTTTTGAGGCTCAACTGGAATATCTTCCAATAATTCTTTTGTCCAACATCCAGCGGCAGATACTATCGTTTTAGCATTTATTTCCGATAAAGATTTAACTTCACCTTTAACAAATTCTGCACCTTGCTCTATCGCTTTACTTTTTAAAGCTGTGTGAAAAAGGAAAGGATCAATCCATCCTTCACTTTTATTGTCAGTAAATGTAGCCGTCTCTATTCCTTCTTTGTTTATATAAGGAAAAAACTTATCTAACTCGGAACCTTTGATGTTCTTTGTTCCAGCATCACATGCTTTATGATTTTCAAGAGCCCTATATTGTTCGTCTGCATGTTCTGGGCCAAACATTAATAGATATCCATTTGGTACCATGCTTGCAGTAGGATTAGGATTTTTTTCTGTTTTGAGCAACTCTGGTATTTGAAAAATAAATTCTCTTGCAAATTTACCCAATAAAATATTTTCCGTTTGAAAAAATTGTCTTCTAAAACCGCCAAGAGATAACGGAAAGGAAGCTGATTTATAAGTTGGGTCTCTCTCAATTACTTTAACTTTTCTTCCCTCTTTAGATAGGAAATAAGCAGTTGCTGCACCAATTATTCCCCCACCAACTATTACAACATCATCCATTTAATTTAGCACCATTAAGTTATAGTTAAGAAATAAAGCATAGAAACACCAAAGTAAATATGGAATCATTAAGTAATAACTTACAAAATTGACACGTTTAAATCTAATAATCAAAATTATTATCAAAGTTATCAAAATCACAAGAACAACTAATGCAAAAAATATTTGATGTAGTCCAAAAAAAACAATACTCCAAGTTGCATTAAAAACTATATGTATAAAATAAATGTAAATTGTATTTACATCTCTTTTTTTACTATGCCAAAAAAACCAAATAGCTAATGTCATCATTATGTAAAGTGTTGTCCAAACAGGTGCAAATATCCAATCTGGTGGATTATAATTCGATTTCACAAGACTAGAATACCAGGGCTCTTTGAAGCTAATTGAGACTAAACCTCCAGTAAATGATGCAGAAAAAGTGATAATTAAAAAAAGAATTAATGAATAAAATTTATTTTTTAGCATATTAGTATTATACATCTTTATAATATGAATAAAAAAACTATTTGGATCACAGGTGGTAGCACAGGAATTGGTAAAGCTTTAGCAATAAAATTTGCCAAAGAAGGTTGGAATGTTGCAATATCTGCGAGACGTGAAAATTTACTAAAAGAAACTTGTGGAGAACATGAAAATATTAGTTCTTTTCCATTAGACGTAACCGATAAGAATAAATGTAAAGAAGTTTTTCAAAATATATTAGATACTTTTCAGAATGTAGATATTTGTTTTTTCTCAACTGGTACATGGGATCCCAAGAAAGAAAAAGATATTGATGTCGAACAAATTGAAAATGTGTTTAAAGTAAATTTTTTTGGAACATTAAATAGTATTAAAGCTGTAGAGAAATATTTTAAAGATAGAAAAAGTGGGACAATAACTATAGTCTCCTCAATCGCTGGTTACCGAGGATTACCTAATTCAACTGGATATGGGCCATCGAAATCAGCTTTAAATAATTTAGCTGAAAGTTTATATTTCGATTTTGGTAGATCAAATGTTCGGGTGTGTCTTGTCTCACCGGGTTTTATCAAAACACCAATGACTGACAAAAATGATTTTAAAATGCCTTTCTTAAAAACTTCTGAATATGCTGCAGAAAAAATTTATGATGGTTTAGTAAACAAAAATTCTTTTGAAATTCATTTTCCAAAATCTTTAACAACTATATTGAAAGTATTAAGTTTCTTACCAAACAAAATTTATTTTGGCTTAATTGGGAAACTTACAAAATATCAAAAAAAAAATTAATCTTTTACAAAAACAACAGTTAATTCAGCGACTTTGAATCCAAACTTAGTCATTGTAGCCCTGTTAATTGCTACACGTTCATCTTGTTTAAAAATCCAATCATCAAAAGTAATTTTCATTTCTTTACCTTTGACTGGGACTAATAAAACATATTCAAATTTAAAAGCTGGTCCATACGAATATCCTTTAGCTTTACCAACAACATCTCCTGCCGTACCCTCATAATTATTTTCATCAATTTTAGTGATCTGCCATTGTCTGGTTTGAATTTCCCCATCATCCCAGTTAAATTTTTCATCGAGTATCAGTTGTTTACCATCCCATTTTCCGTTTAAATCTGCAGAAAATTGTCTTGTGACTTTTCCAGATCTATTTTGAAGCACGCCCCAAGCTTTTACATTGCCGGACAAATAATTTTCAATAATCAATCTAGGTTCTTTATTTTTAAAATCTTCTGGTTTCATAGCGCTATTTTTTGAGCAGTTTGTAATTAAGAAAAGAAAAATTATCAATAAAATTGAT
>CACCJO010000016.1 GCA_902546375.1 uncultured Pelagibacteraceae bacterium | reverse complement strand
TAAATTGTAAATATGCTCGTTAAAATAATTAAGATTGTTAGAGCTACAATTTCGTTTTTAACTTTAAATTTTATGTTGAATTTTTTTAACATCGAAAGTTTTTGAATTATCAATTATTAGTTTAACATTTGATAATAATCAAAAAAAACCACTAAAATTGAGGCTTTTTTACTTAATTTTAAGTCTTAATTGCTTGATTTCCTATTATTTTAGCCTATAAGCACTGAACTTTCTCATATAAATTTTGTAATATAATAAATTAATGAGGATTATTGAGCTTTTTTACTCAATTAGCTATTTAAAAAGTAAAAATTTAAGAAGAGAAGTGTGGACGGTTAAGGTTACCAAAATTTGTCGTACACACTTCAACATCATATAAATTTTATTCTTAGAATTTATATGGAAGCTAGTGTGCGCCGTTTTTAAACTTGAGAGTTTGATCATGGCTCAGAACGTACGCTGGCGGCACGCCTAACACATGCAAGTCGAACGAAGTAGCAATACTTAGTGGCAGACGGGTGAGTAACATGTAGGTATCTACCCTATGGCCTGGAATAACACGAGGAAACTTGTGCTAATACCGGATAAGTCTTTACGGAGAAAGCTTTATGCACCATTGGATGAGCCTGCACTTGATTAGTTTGTTGGTGGGGTAACGGCCTACCAAGACTGTGATCAATAGCTGATTTGAGAGGATGATCAGCCACATTGGGACTGAGACACGGCCCAAACTCCTACGGGAGGCAGCAGTGGGGAATCTTGCACAATGGAGGAAACTCTGATGCAGCGATGCCGCGTGAGTGAAGAAGGCCTTTGGGTTGTAAAGCTCTTTCGTCGGGGAAGAAAATGACTGTACCCGAATAAGAAGGTCCGGCTAACTTCGTGCCAGCAGCCGCGGTAATACGAAGGGACCTAGCGTAGTTCGGAATTACTGGGCTTAAAGAGTTCGTAGGTGGTTGAAAAAGTTGGTGGTGAAATCCCAGAGCTTAACTCTGGAACTGCCATCAAAACTTTTCAGCTAGAGTATGATAGAGGAAAGCAGAATTTCTAGTGTAGAGGTGAAATTCGTAGATATTAGAAAGAATACCAATTGCGAAGGCAGCTTTCTGGATCATTACTGACACTGAGGAACGAAAGCATGGGTAGCGAAGAGGATTAGATACCCTCGTAGTCCATGCCGTAAACGATGTGTGTTAGACGTTGGAAATTTATTTTCAGTGTCGCAGTGAAAGCGATAAACACACCGCCTGGGGAGTACGACCGCAAGGTTAAAACTCAAATGAATTGACGGGGACCCGCACAAGTAGTGGAGCATGTGGTTTAATTCGAAGATACGCGCAGAACCTTACCAACACTTGACATGTTCGTCGCGACTTTAAGAGATTAAAGTTTTCGGTTCGGCCGGACGAAACACAGGTGCTGCATGGCTGTCGTCAGCTCGTGTCGTGAGATGTTGGGTTAAGTCCCGCAACGAGCGCAACCCTCACTTTTAGTTGCCATCATTTAGTTGGGCACTCTGAAAGAACTGCCAGTGATAAGCTGGAGGAAGGTGGGGATGACGTCAAGTCCTCATGGCCCTTACGTGTTGGGCTACACACGTGCTACAATGGTATATACAACAGGAAGCAAAACGGCGACGTTAAGCAAATCCTCAAAAGATACCTCAGTTCGGATTGCACTCTGCAACTCGAGTGCATGAAGCTGGAATTACTAGTAATCGTGGATCAGCGTGCCACGGTGAATGCGTTCCCGGGTCTTGTACACACCGCCCGTCACACCATGGGAGTTGGTTCTACCTTAAGGCAAGGTTTTAAACCCTTGACCACGGTATAGTCAGCGACTGGGGTGAAGTCGTAACAAGGTAGCCGTAGGGGAACCTGCGGCTGGATTACCTCCTTTCTAAGGATGAATAAAAGTAAAATTTTATTCTAAAAAATACACAAGGATAATGTTGACCGTCCTCATTTCTCTTCTTAATATTTAGTGTTTCTCTTGAATGGGGGCCGGTAGCTCAGTTGGTTAGAGCACACCCTTGATAAGGGTGGGGTCGAAAGTTCGAGTCTTTCTCGGCCCACCAAAAACAATTGAGGGGGATTAGCTCAGCTGGGAGAGCGCCTGATTTGCATTCAGGAGGTCAGCGGTTCGATCCCGCTATCCTCCACCAAAACACTTCGTTATCAAAAATTGTGAATAAAAAATAATTAATATCAATATCTATATCCGAACATTAGAAATGTTATTAACTAATGTTCAAATAAAAATTTGATTCAACACAGAATTTTTTTCTGTGCATAAATCAAGCGTTTAAGGGCGTGTGGCGGATGCCTTGGCACTGAAAGCCGATGAAGGACGTGATATACTGCGATAAGTTTCGGGGAGCTGTATGTAAGTTTTGATCCGAAAATTTCCGAATGGGGAAACCCACCACTTTATGTGGAACTTTAAACTGAATACATAAGTTTAAAGAGATAACCTGGAGAACTGAAACATCTAAGTAACCAGAGGAAAAGAAATCAATTGAGATTCCGTTAGTAGTGGCGAGCGAAAACGGAACAGGCCAGTAGTTTTATTAAAAAAATTAGAATAGTTTGGAAATGCTAACCATAGAGGGTGACAGTCCCGTATGAGTAATGTTTAATAAAATTCTTGAGTAAAGCGGGACACGTGAAATCCTGCTCGAATATAGGGGGACCACCCTCTAAGCCTAAATACTCTTCAGTGACCGATAGTGAACTAGTACCGTGAGGGAAAGGTGAAAAGAACCCCTATTAGGGGAGTGAAATAGAACCTGAAACTGCATGCCTACAATCAGTCGAAGCTCTTTTTAGAGTGACGGCGTACCTTTTGTATAATGGGTCAGTGACTTAATTTATTAAGCAAGCTTAAGCCATCTAGGTGTAGGCGTAGCGAAAGCAAGTCTTAATAGGGCGATTAGTTTAATGAATTAGACCCGAAAACGAATGAGCTTACCATGAGCAGGTTGAAAGCAAGGTAACACTTGCCGGAGGACCGAACCAGTTGACGTTGAAAAGTCTTTGGATGACTTGTGGTAAGGGGTGAAAGGCCAACCAAATTCGTAGATAGCTGGTTTTCCGCGAAAACTATTTAGGTAGTGCGTTGAATAAATAGATGTTTAGAGGTAGAGCACTAAATGGGCTAGGGGGAAGAGATTCTTACCAAACCTAATAAAACTCCGAATGCTAAACATTGTTCTTCAGCAGACAGACTGTGGGTGCTAAGGTCCATGGTCGAGAGGGAAAGAGCCCAGACCACCAGATAAGGTCCCAAAATTATGATTAAGTGTGAAAGGATGTGGAAATTCCTTAACAGCCGGGAGGTTGGCTTAGAAGCAGCCATCCTTTAAAGATAGCGTAACAGCTCACCGGTCTAATAGAGTTTCTGCGCCGAAGATGTAACGGGGCTAAAATCATATACCGAATCTGTGGATTTATAATTTTTTCGAAAATTATAACTGGTAGCGGAACGTTCTGTAAGCCTGTGAAGGGATACCTGTGAAGGATCCTGGAGGTATCAGAAGTGCGAATGCTGACATAAGTAACGATAAAAGAAGTGAAAAACTTCTTCGCCGAAAATCCAAGGGTTTCTGCGCAAGGTTAATCCGCGCAGAGTTAGTCGGCACCTAAGGCGAGGGCGAAAGCCGTAGTCGATGGAAACAAGGTTAATATTCCTTGACCAGATGGTAGTGACGAATCTTGTAAGTTGTAAATTCTTAATGGATTGAATTTGCCGCGAAAAGGTTCCAAGAAATAGCTCCATCATTAGACCGTACCCTAAACCGACACAGGTGGATTAATAGAGTATATTTAGGCGCTTGAGAGAATGATGTTGAAGGAACTCGGCAAAATGCTTCCGTAACTTCGGAATAAGGAAGACCTTTATCTAGGCAACTAATTAAAGGTGGCACAAGCCAGGGAGAAGCGACTGTTTATCAAAAACACAGGGCTCTGCTAACACGTAAGTGGATGTATAGGGTCTGACGCCTGCCCGGTGCTGGAAGGTTAATGCGATGGGTGCAAGCTCATTTCTGAAGCCCCAGTAAACGGCGGCCGTAACTATAACGGTCCTAAGGTAGCGAAATTCCTTGTCGGGTAAGTTCCGACCTGCATGAATGGCGTAACGATTTCTCCGCTGTCTCCAACATCAACTCAGTGAAATTGAATTCTCCGTGAAGATGCGGAGTTCGCGTAGTTAGACGGAAAGACCCCGTGCACCTTTACTGCAACTTTACATTGGTGTTAGGAAAAACATATTTAGCATAGGAGGGAGACATTGAAGCAAAGGCGTCAGCTTTTGTGGAGTCAACAGTGAAATACCTCTTTTGTTTTTCTTGATATCTAACTGGTAGCCGTTATCCGGCACCAAGACATTGTATGGTGGGTAGTTTGACTGGGGCGGTCGCCTCCCAAATAGTAACGGAGGCGTGCGAAGGTAAGCTCAGAACGGTCAGAAATCGTTCGTAGAGTGCAATGGCATAAGCTTGCCTGACTGTGAGACTGACAAGTCGAGCAGAGACGAAAGTCGGTCATAGTGATCCGGTGGTTCTGAGTGGAAGGGCCATCGCTCAACGGATAAAAGGTACGCCGGGGATAACAGGCTGATACTGCCCAAGAGCTCATATCGACGGCAGTGTTTGGCACCTCGATGTCGGCTCATCACATCCTGGGGCTGGAGCAGGTCCCAAGGGTTTGGCTGTTCGCCAATTAAAGTGGTACGTGAGCTGGGTTCAGAACGTCGTGAGACAGTTCGGTCCCTATCTGCTATGCGTGTAGAAGAATTGCGAGGAGTTGACCCTAGTACGAGAGGACCGGGTTGAACATACCACTGGTGGACCGGTTGTAGCGCCAGCTGCAGTGCCGGGTAGCTAAGTATGGACGAGATAACTGCTGAAAGCATCTAAGCGGGAAACTCACCTCAAAACTAGTTCTTCCTATAGAGCCGTGGTAGACCACCACGTTGATAGGCTGGATGTGGAAGCGCAGTAATGCGTGCAGCTGACCAGTACTAATAGCTCAATTGGCTTGATTTATGCACTGAAAAAAATTTTAAAAATTAAACAGGTATTCGATATAAAATATATTGTGGCAAATAATTATTTGAGAAATTTCAAAACTAGCCCAATAAGCTATAATACTATTCCTCATCAAATTTTGTTTATCATGCAAATAATTGTTGGAGAATATAAAAAATGAAAATCGAAAAAATAAGAATAATCCCTAAGCTTGAAATAAAAAACGAATTTTTAATTAAAGGAGTCAGATTTGAGGGATTGAGAAAAATTGGCAACCCTGTAGATTTTGCCAACAAATATTTTAAAGATGGCGCAGATCAAATTAATATAATTGATATTGTTGCTTCCTTATATAACAGGGACAACTTGTACGAAATTGTTAACAAAATTACAGAACAAGTTTTTATTCCCGTATGTGTTGGTGGGGGAATAAAGTCTATTGAACATATTAAAGCCTTATTGGAATGTGGTGCAGATAGGGTAATAGTAAATTCAGAGGCTTTAAGGAATATAAAATTTATAGATCAGATAGTTCAAACTTTTGGTAGTCAATTTTTAACCGTTTCAATAGAAGCAAAAAAAATAGGAAATGATTACTATTGTATGATGGATCATGGAAGAGAAAATTCGAATAAAACCTTATCAGATTGGATTAAGCAATTGAACAAATATAATGTTGGTGAAATTATTATTAATTCAATAGATAATGATGGAATAGAAAATGGTTTTGATTTCGAATTACTCAACATTGTATCAAATGAAGAGTTTAATTGTCCAAAAGTAATTAATGGTGGGGCAGGAAATTTTAATCATTTTATCAATGTTTTAGAAAAATACGATATTGACGGATTTTCTATTGCAACAGCTCTTCATTTTAATAAATTTTCTATAAAAGAACTTAAGGAATTTTTGATTTCAAAAAAAGTAAACATAAATCCTTTATGAAAAAAGTTGGAATATTAAATTTGGGAATAAACAACATAAAAAGTATAACCAACGCATGCAAGTCAATTAGTGAAACAGTTGTTATAAATTCTTACAATGAATTTAATAGAGATATAGATGTTCTAATACTTCCTGGAAATGGGCACTTCTCTTTAGGAATGAAATTAATTAAAGATTTAAAATTTGATGTGATTATTAAGGAATTTTGTGAAAAAAAGAAAAAAATAGTTGGAATTTGTCTTGGTTTGCAATTGCTTATGTTTAGAAGTGACGAAGCTAACAATATAAAAGGATTAGCTTTAATAGACGGCGAGGTTAAACAAATAGACAGAAAAAAAATTAAAGTCCCTCTTTTAGGGTGGTATACAGTAAATTTTAAAAGTAAAGATCTTAAAGATAAAGAATTTTTTTTTAATAATAGTTATATGGTTTGTCCAGTAAACAAAGATTTGATCAAGGGGAATATTGGGAATTATGTCCCCGCTTATATAGTCCAAGAAAATATACATGGATTTCAATTTCATCCAGAGAAGAGCAGTCATAATGGACTAGAATTATTAAAAAATATTATAAATAACTAAAAAATTTAATTTTGAACCAAAAAACTAGAATCTTAAAAATTCTTAAGTTTTTTATATAAAATCTAATAGTTAAATAATATTTAAAAGTATTTTAATTTTAATAAATTACTTTACTTTACTTTATGTTTTAATATCCAATTCTTACAATACTTATAGTCATTACCTTTTTTTTCCCATAAATGATCAGGTCTAAATTTATCTAGTGTTTCGTAAAAAGCTTCCTCAGAGATATCCATGTACTCTAAAAAGTCCTTAAAATATCTATCTGGAAATTCATGATCATATTTGTGAACTAATCGTACACCTTCATCTCTAGTTATATAACCGTGTCTAATTTCCTTAGTTGCTTCCTCAGTACATCTTCCGTAGCCAAATTTTACATAAGCTGTGTAGAAATGAAAGTTATCTATTTTATCATCTATAGAGCTATATTTAGAGAATGTCTGTTGAGTTCTTTCTGCATTGCCTGTGAACTTTGACACTTTTGTAGCTAAATAATAGTTTTCTTGAGGTTCAAATTTTTCAAATTCTCCCAAATAAAGAACTTGAATATTATTTTTTACTAACTCATCTACTTCGTTAGGTAAATAAAATTTTAAATCGTGAGTACTTATTTTATATTTCGAATTTAATTCTTCTAACTCTAATCCAGAAATTAATATTTTTTGATTTTTTGTCTTAGACCAATATTTATAAGGCATCATAATCTCATCTTTTTCATCTGCAGATCCAGCTTCAGATTGAGATTCACCCATAAAGATTAAGGGTATTTTAAATAGTAAAGCCATATGACTTGCAAAATGTCTTTGACCAAAAATGAAAGGCTGAAAAGGATGTAAAAGATTTTTAAATGCTAAACTAGTAAGTTTTCTATGAACATCACCACTGGGTGTATATAAATAATTATGAACTCCACCATACAAAGGCCAATTATGAAAATTTTTCATCCCTGAATCAGTGTATATATGTGGTGAGAATGTTACAGTTAACGGATTCATGTTGTATTTTTTTTTGAGTATTTCTGCTTGAAATACTGAGTCTTTACCACCAGATCCAGGTACAATACAATCAAAAGAGCCATTTCTTGATCTATACTTCTCTAAAATTTTTCTTAGCTTTTTCTCTCTTTCATTCCAATCTATATTTTGATTGTATTTCCTCTCAACCTGAAGACAACCTTGACAAACTCCATTTTCAAAACCCATTCTCGTTCGATTTGAGTGTTCTGCATCATCAGAAATTAACGAAGAGGAAACAACTTTTTGATTTGAATGAACACATTTCTTACAAAAAATTACTTCGGTGGGTGAATTTATATAATTTTTTTGCATTAAATTTGTATTGAAATTTAATTTTTTTTATATTATGTTCATTAATTGAACACACTTATATAGATTTATGAAAAATGATCAAGATCAATTTAGTATTCTTAATATTTTAGGAAAAAACAAGAATTTAACTCAAAGAAAACTTGCTGGTGAGCTTGGATTTAGCTTAGGTAAAATGAATTATTTGCTAAAAGCTCTCCATAAGAAGGGTCTAATAAAAATTAATAGATTTAAAAAAAATAAAAATAAAATCAGATACTTTTATGTACTAACACCTGTTGGTGTATCTAAAAGATCAAAAATGGCTATTAGTTTTATGAAAAGAAAAATGGAAGAATACGAAAAGCTTAGAGAAGATATTTCAAATTATAATTAATTTTAAATTTATATGAAAAAAAAAATATTTGTAACTGGAGGTGGAGGTTTTATCGGTTCCCATCTAGTTGAAAAACTTGTAGAATTAGGTCACAAGGTAAAAACTATAGTACCTTACAATATTGATAATTCTTTGGGCTGGATAGATCAATTACCAAAAAATATTAAAGATAATTTGGAAGTAATTTCAGGAGATATATGTGATCAAAATCTTGTTTTAAGAGAATCCAAAGGTGTAGAAATTTTTTTTCATTTAGCAGCTTTAATTTCTATCCCATATTCTTATAAATCTCCACAAAGCTATATAAGCACAAACATTAATGGTACAGTTAACCTTTTAGAAGCTGCTAGAAATAATAATACAGAATTATTTGTGCAAACTTCATCAAGTGAGGTCTATGGGAGCGCTCAAACTATTCCAATAACTGAAAGTCACCCACTTAATGCTCAATCTCCATATGCAGCATCTAAAATCGCAGGTGATCAATTAGCTTTGTCTTATTATAAATCTTTTTCTCTTCCTTCTTTGGTTCTTAGACCTTTTAACACTTTTGGTCCCAGACAATCCTTAAGAGCATTTATACCATCAACAATACTTCAAGCTTTACAGTCAAATAAACAAATTAAACTTGGAAATTTGAGTTCGAAAAGAGACTTTACTTATGTGTCTGATACAGTAGATGGATATATTTCAACAATTGGGAATAAAAAATGTATAGGTGAAACAATTCAATTAGGCACTGGAATTGATTTTAGTATGAGAGAAACGTTTGAACATATAAAAAGAATTATTGGCAAAAATGTTATTGTTAAAACAGATAAAAATAGAATGAGACCAAAAATGAGCGAGGTAAATAGATTAATTTCATCAAATAAAAAAGCAAAAAAAATCTTGAAATGGAGTCCAATGTACTCAGGTAAAGACGGATTTTTTAAAGCTTTAAAAAAAACAGTTAAGTGGTTTGATAATTCAAAGAATTTATCTCAGTATCAATCAAAGTTATACAATTATTAACTATGATCAAAAAAATTTTAGTTTTTACAGGTAGTAGAGCTGATTATAATTTGTTAAAACCAATCATCAAACTAGTTTCTTGTTCTCCAAAATTTAAACTTCAATTATATGTAGCAGGACAACATTTCTCCAAATCTTATGGTCAAACTTACAAAGATATTTTAAATGATAAATTTAAAATTAATTTTAAGTCAAAACTTTTACCAGAAAATAATAGTAAGAGAGCACTATTAAAATTTTTAGGAAAATTAATAAATGAGTACTCCTATAGTTTAAGTAAAAACAAACCACATTTGGCTATTATTTTAGGAGATAGATATGAGGTTTATTCTTTTTGTGTATGCTGTTATTTTTTAAATATTCCAATTGCCCATATTCATGGTGGTGAAGTTACTAACGGAGCGTTTGACGAGGCTTTAAGACATTCAATAACAAAGATGTCTAATTTCCATTTTACATGCCATGATAAATATTCCCAAAGGATAATAAACTTTGGAGAAAACCCTAAAAACATATTTAATTATGGAGCTTTGGGCGCTGAGAACGCCTCAAAAAATAAAAAAGTGTCCAAAAATAACACATTTTCAGAATATTCAATACCACTAGATAAAAAATGCTTTTTGGTCACATACCATCCAGAAACAAAGAAAGAGGGAAATTTAAAAAGAGAAATTAATATTTTTTTGTCAGCTATTAAAAATTTTAAAAATATTTATTTCATTTTTACATACAGTAACTCAGATACAGAGGGCAACTATTATAATAAACAAATTAAAAATTTCAAAAAAGGTAAAGGAAATATTTTTATTATTTCATCTTTAGGAAATAAATATTTAAATTTTCTAAAACATTGCGATTGTATAATTGGTAATTCTTCAAGCGGTATAATTGAAGCACCTGTTCTTAAAACACCAACAATAAATATTGGACATAGACAAAGTGGAAGAGAATTTTCTAGAAGTATTTTTAATTGTGAAAATAAAAGGTCTGAAATAATAAAAAAAATTAATTTTATTCTAAAAAATAATAAAAGTATTAACTTTGATAAGATTTTTTATCAAAAGGAAACTTCAAAAAAAATTTTTAATAAAATTTTAAGTATATCTAAAAATCTGGATGAAAATTCCTACAAAAAAAAATTTTATGAAAAAAAATAGAGTTTATATAATCGCAGAAGCTGGAGTAAATCATAATGGAAATTTAAATACTGCTAGAAAATTAGTTTTGGCAGCCAAAAAATCAGGTGCAGATGCGATTAAATTTCAAAATTTTATTGCAAAAGAATTGGTAACCAAAAACGCAAAAAAAGCTCCGTATCAAATTAAAAACACTAAAAACAAAGATAATCAGTTCAGAATGCTTAAAAAACTAGAGCTCGAATTAAATGATTATTTGGATTTAAAAAATTTTTGTAAAAAAATAAAAATTGATTTTTTGACATCCGTATTTGATGTTGAGAGTTTAGCGTTTGTTGAAAAAAAACTTAAGCCAAAAGTATTAAAAATACCATCTGGCGAGCTAACAAATTTTTTCTTATTAGATAAAATTAACTTAAGAAATTACTCAATTATTTTATCAACTGGTATGAGCAATATTAAAGAAATTAAAAAAGCAATTAACAGGATAACGAAAAAGAAAATATACAATCCAAAAAATAATTTTCACAAGTCTCAAAACGTTAAAAATCTTAAGAATAGAATATCAATTATGCATTGTGTGACTGATTATCCACTGAAAAGCAGATATGCTAACCTAGAATGTATAAATTCTATGAAAAAACAACTAGGTTTCAATATAGATTATTCTGATCACACAACTGGAATTTTGGCGCCTTTAATTGCAGTCTCAAAGGGATCAAGAATTATAGAAAAACATTTTACTTTAAATAAAAAAATGAAAGGACCAGACCACCTTGCTTCCTTAGATCCAAGACAGTTTAAGGAAATGGTTCATTTAATTAGAGAATTTGAACTTTTAAACGGTTCAAATGAAAAAAAATTATTCAAATGTGAAAGACAAAATAAATTTATTGCAAGAAAAAGCATAGTTGCTAAAAAATATATTCAAAAAGGCGAGAAATTTACTTATGAAAACATTACCGCAAAACGGCCTGGGAATGGATTATGTCCTTCGTTAATTGACAAAATAATTTATAAAAAATCTAATAAAAATTATTATCCCGATCAAAAAATAAAATGAATATATTAGCTATCTATCCTTGGACACATATTTCATCATCTGCTTTGCTGATCAATGGAAAACTTGTTGCTGCTTCAGCAGAGGAAAGATTCAGTAGAGTTAAATGGACTACATCTTTTCCAACTAAATCAGCAAACTGGTGTTTGAACTACTCTGGTATAAAATGGGAGGATTTAGATAGAATAGTGGTCCCCTGGAATCCAGGTCTAAATATAAATTCTGCATCAAGTAGATGGGATAGCAATATTTCATGGAGAGGTGAAATGTTAAGTAACATACCTTCTAATATAATGAAGGCATTAAATTCAATTCCTCCAAAGTCTATGGAAATAAGTTTTGGAAAAAATAAAATTTCTTATCTGAATCATCACGAATGTCATGCAGCATCTGCAATTTATTCCTCAAATTTTAATAAATGTGATTATTTGACAATAGATGGACATGGAGAAGTTGAGACTTGTGTCCTAGGTTCATTTGATGGAAAAAAAATAAATAAAAGATTATCAGTCTCTTATCCTCATTCTGTGGGACTATTATACGGTACATTCACAGATTTTTTGGGATTTAAACCTGACAATGACGAATGGAAAACGATGGCTTTAGCATCTTATTCTACAAAAAAAAATTCTTTTGATGAAAAAATGGTCAAATTATACAAACTTACTAACAATGGTTTTGAATTAGATTTATCATACTTTGATTATTATTTATTTGATAAACAAAAAAATTTTTACAATCATAAACTAATATCATTATTTGGAGAACCAAGAAAAAAAGATAGCTTGATTACTCAAAGGCACTATCAAATAGCAGGTGCCCTTCAAAGAGCATTTACTAAAATTGTCTTCCACTTAATTAAAATTACAAAAAAAAATGGAAACAAATCAAACAATATAGTAATTGCTGGTGGTGCAGCTATGAACTGTGTTTTTAACGGGTTATTAGAAAATAAAAAGACTTATAAAAATAATTTTGTTCCTCCATGGCCAGATGATTTGGGAGTTTCAATAGGAGCAGCCTATCTTGAAAATTCAAAACTAGGTAAAAAAAATATTAGAAGCGACAATGTTTTTCTTGGACCAGAATTTTCAAATAAAAATATTTCAAAATTATTAAAAAACTATAATTTAAATTTTTCTAGACCTGTAAATTTATCTAAATATGTAGCAAAAAAATTGTCTGAAGGATATTTAATTGGATGGTTTCAAAATAAAATGGAGTTTACACATAGAGCTTTAGGTAATAGATCTATATTGGCTGATCCCAGAAAATTAAATATGCAACAAAAGGTTAATTCTGCAGTAAAATATAGAGAGTCATTTAGGCCATTTGCTCCTGCAGCACTCGATAAAGAAGTGCATAAAATATTTAACGTAGAAAAAAACTATAAAATTCAGTTTATGGAAAAAGCTGTTTTTGTTAAAAAAAATTGGAGGAAAAAAATCCCTGCAGTAGTACATGTTGATGGTACCGCAAGACTGCAAACTGTAAGCGAAAAGTTTAACAAAAAATTTTATGAATTGATCAGTGAATTCTATAAGATAACAGGAGTCCCAGTTATTCTTAACACATCTTTTAATTTAAATGGAGAACCTATAGTTATGACACCATCTGATGCCATCAGAACATTTTATACATGTGGATTAGATATTTTAGTATTACAAGATTTTGTTATCGAAAAAAATAAAAAATAATGTTTAAAAATAAAATAACAAAAAAATTACTTAAGGTTATACCTGGTGGAGCCCACACATATTCTAGAGGTGCTGACACCTTTCCAGCAAATACTCCGCCAATATTACAGAGAGGTAAGGGAGTTTATGTGTATGATCAAAATGGAGTAAAATATCTTGATTATGGTATGGGGCTAAGGTCAATAAATATTGGCTACTCTGAAGAAAAAATAAATCGTGCCGCGATTGAGGGGATTAACAAGGGTAATAATCTTACGCGTCCATCTATCATTGAATTAAAAGCAGCTGAATTAATTACTTCGCTAATTAAAAGTGCAGATATGGTTAAATTTACAAAAAATGGATCTACTGCTGTAACAGCAGCTGTCAAGTTGGCAAGAGCATATACTGGAAAAAAAATTATTCTAAGATGTGCTGACCACCCTTTTTTTTCTTATGATGATTGGTTCATAGGTTCGACAAATGTACCAAGAGGCGTTACTGATGAAACAAAAAAATTAACAAAATTATTTAACTACAACGACATAGAAAGTTTAAAAAAACAAATTAAAAAATATAAAAATAAAATTGCATGCGTTGTTCTAGAGCCATCAAGCACAACATGTCCAAAAATTAAAAATGAGTCAAGCTGTTGTCATAAATCAAAATGCGATAGAAATTTTAAGAAAAAAAATCATTTCTTAAAAGAAGTCCAAAATCTTTGTAAAAAAAATAAAATTGTATTTATTTTAGATGAAATGATCACAGGGTTTAGATGGGATATTAAAGGAGCACAAAATTTTTATAATTTAAAACCTGACATATCAACTTTTGGTAAGGCAATGGCTAATGGGTTTTCAGTTTCTGCTATATGTGGAAGTAAAAAAATTATGGAACTAGGATCTATAACCAATAAAAAACAGGAAAAAGTGTTTTTATTATCAACAACTCATGGTGCTGAAATGAACGGATTATCCGCGTTTATTGAAACAGTCAAATATTTAAAAGATAAAAAAGTAATTAAAAAAAATTGGGAATATGGTGAGGCACTAATTAAAGGTGCAAACAGGATTGCAGAGAAGATGAATATAAAAAAGAATTTTTATTTTTCTGGAGTCGCATGTTCGCCAATATATAATTGTCTAGATAAAGATAATAAACCAAGTTTAAAGTTTAGAACTCTTTTTATTCAAGAAATGCTAAAGCATAAAATATTGATGCCATGGGTCTCTATATCATATAGGCACAATAATCTTACTCTACAAAAAACATTAGTAGCATTAGAGAAAGTTCTTAAAGTTTATAAAAAAGCTTTAGAGTTTGGACCTAATAAATATATTAAAGGTCATATTATAAAACCGGTTTTTAGAAGGTATAATTAAAAAAATGAAATACGATACTTTTTTACATGGCAAAATAGTTGATTTAATAGTTTTAGAGCTAAAACACGTAAAAAAAACTAATTGGTATAAATGGCTTAATAATCAAAAATTGACAAGATTTACGAAGCAGGGATATTTTCCGAACACTAAGGAAAAGCAGGTAAAATATTTTTTAGACAATGTTCAAAAAAAAAAAGATTTAAACAAAAAAATTGATGATGATAAAAAATTACAACTAGGAATTTTTGATAAAAAAACAAAAAATTTCGTTGGAGTAATAAGTTTGTTCAGATTCGATTATTTTGCAAAATGTTGTGAAATTTCTATATTAATCGATTTTGAAAATTTAACAGACTCCATTAAAATTTATAAAGAAGCTCAAGATTTGTTAATAAATCACGCTTTTTTAAAGATGAATTTTAGAAGAATACAAACAACCACTTTCTCAAAAGAATTATCAGATCTAGCAATAAGATTATTTGGTTTTAAGTTGGAGGGAATTCAAAAAGAGAGAGAATATGTTAATGGCAAATATCACGATCTTTATTTATTGGGGTTGCTAAGAAAGTATTATGATTTTGATTAATAAAAAAGGCTTTATTCACAAAAAAAAAATTATTGATATAAAATCAATTAAAAAAATAAAGCAAGATATGCTATCTGTTATGGGCAACTTTGTACCAGTGTCCAATGATTACGATATTGATAAAAAATTAGATAAAACTTTTAACAGGATAACAAAAAAATCACCTACATTAAGATCAAATGTATTTAAAGCCCTGTGTCAACTATATTCAATACCACAATTATTATATAAAAAAAAACTATTTGCACTTTTAAAAAGAAATGGATTTAAAGACCCAATTATAAATGGTTTTGGGATACTAGCAGTAGAACCATATGAGAAAAGGTTTCTATTTAATATTCACCAAGACCTTAGAACTGTATTTGCTAGTTACAATGCTGTAAATATTTGGATACCTATTACTAGTGGTAATGATATTGGAGGAATGGGCCTGTATGAAGGATCATATAAACTTGGGCCAATTAAACATTCGGTATCTAAAATTAATGGTCATGAGGAGGTAGATTTCAAATATACAAAAAAATTCAAAAAAGTAGAATTTAATAAACTTGAAGAAGGAGATTGTTTTATTTTTACACCGTTTAATCTTCATTATTCGATACCTAATAACGGAAAAAAAATAAGATGGACAATAAGAATTGTTATTGACGATGTAAGCAAAGCTAAACATTTTAATAAAAAGTTTGAACCATATGACAGAAAAAAATATTGCGATAATAGAACTAATGAAGAAAGGTTAAATGAAATGTTTGGGATATATAAAAAAAAATAAAATGTTTGAAAACTACAAAATTCACAAAAAAAAAAATATAGAACAGGCTATGCAACTTCAGAAGGATAATAGTCTTAAATGTTTAATTGTTATTGACTCTAAAGATAGATTTCTGGGCACTTTGAGTGATGGAGATATTAGAAATGCAATATTAAAAAAAATTAAATTTTCTGAAAAAATTGAAAAAATTTTTAACAAGAGTCCGTGTTTTTATTATGAAAATAAATATGATTTAAAAAAAATAAAAAGAATCTTGGTTGAAGAGAATTATCCCTATGTCCCAATAGTAAATAAAAATAAAAAAGTTACCGAAATTATAGACTTGAACTTTTTTGGTAAAAAAAATGAGTTAAAAAAAATTACACTTCCAGTAGTTATTATGGCCGGAGGGTTCGGAACAAGATTGAGACCATCAACTAATATTCTGCCCAAACCTTTAATACCCTTACAAGGCAAAGCAATTATTCAACATATCATCGATGAGTTTAGTTTATATAATGTTAAGAAGTATATTATTTCAATAAATTATAAATCAATCTTAGTTAAAGCTTTTTTTTCTGAGCTAAAAAAAAATTTTAATATAAGTTTTTTGAATGAAAAGAAGCCATTAGGGACCGCTGGAAGTTTAAATTTTTTACAAAAAAAAACATTTAGCGAATTCATAGTAATAAATTGTGATACTATTGTTAAAACAGATTTTAATGAGTTTTTAAAATTTCATAAATTTCAAAAAAACGATATTTCTATAATTAGCGCTATTAATAATTTGGAAATCCCTTACGGTGTTTGTGAGGTAGGTAAAAATAAAATACTTAAAACTTTAAAGGAAAAACCTAAATTAAGCTTTTTAGCCAATGTTGGGTGTTATATAATTAATAAAAAAGCATTAAGACTGATTCCTAAAAATAAACATTTTGATTTTAATGAACTGA
>CACCJO010000015.1 GCA_902546375.1 uncultured Pelagibacteraceae bacterium | reverse complement strand
AAACTTAAATTTAAATGTTTAGATGTTTCAGATTTTACAGGATTTCAAGAAATACTTAACGGAAGAGTCAAAACTTTACACCCAAAAATACATGCTGGCATTTTAAACAAAAGGAGTAACAAATCTCACACTAGTGATATAAAAAAAAATAATTTTGAGAATATTGATTTAGTAATAGTAAATTTCTATCCATTTGAAAAAACGATTGAACAAACAAAAAACCATTCAAAAATAATAGAAAATATTGATGTTGGTGGACCAACTATGGTCAGAGCTGCTGCCAAAAATTATAATGACGTGACTGTAATAACTTCTACTGATTATTATTCAGAACTCATAAATGAGTTAAAGAAAAATAAAGGTAACACTTCTCTCAAATTTAGAGAAAAAATGTCTAGGTTAGCATTTGATGAAACCGCCTACTACGATGCGGTAATTTCTAATTACTTTAATAAGTTTAATAATATCAATTTCCCCAAAAGAAAAATTCTTTACACCAATTTAGTTGAAAATCTTAGATATGGAGAAAATCCACACCAAATAGGTGCTTTCTATTCACAAAATATTAAAAATAAATTAGATCAAATTCATGGGAAAAATTTAAGTTATAATAATTATAGTGATATTCTTGCTGCGCTTACTATTTCGAAATCATTACCGAAAAATACCGGTACAGTTATTGTTAAACATGGAAACCCTTGTGGTGTCTCAGCTTTAAAAAATAATTTAGATAGCTATAAATTAGCATTAGCTTCAGACCCTATAAGTGCATTTGGTGGTATTGTTTCATGTAACTATAAAATTACTCAAAAACTTGCATTGTTACTAAATAAAATTTTTCTTGAAGTAGTAATAGCCAATGGTTTCAATAAAGAAGCCCTTAAAATCTTAAAATTAAAAAAAAATCTCAGACTTATAGACTCATCGAAGATTTCTCTCAATGAAGTTTGGAAATTTAATTCTGTAGATAACTTTACATTGATGCAATCAGAAGATAAAAAAAAAATTTCAAAAAAGGATTTTAAAATTGTTTCAAAAAGAAAACCAAATAAATCACAACTTGATAATTTAATTTTTGCATTAAATATTTGTCGTTACACAAAATCAAACGCTATCGTTCTTGCTAATAATATGTCTACTATTGGTATTGGTTCGGGGCAACCTAGTAGATTAGACAGTTGTGAGATTGCAATAGAAAAAATGAAAAAGTTTTCAAATATCAAAAATGAAATTGTGGCTGCATCAGATGCTTTTTTCCCATTCGTTGATGGGATAGAAAAATTAGTTCAGTCAGGAGCTAGTGCAATAGTTCAGCCTGCTGGATCGATAAGAGATAAAGAAATTATAAAATTTGCTAACGAAACAAATACAGTTTTGATTTTTTCAAAAAATCGTCATTTTAAACATTAATAATCTTATCAATTTTAGCAGCTAATATAAAATCATTTTCAGATAAACCCTCGATAGCATGAGTTGTAATATTAATCTTAGCATATCCCCATCCAAAAATAATATCTGGGTGATGACCCTCATCCTCTGAAACTCTTCCTACTTCATTTACAAATTTTTGACTTTCTAAAAAATTTTTAAACTCAAATTTTTTTTCCAAAAGATAAACTTTTTTATCATTTTGAACAATTTCCCAACCATCTACTTTTTTTTGATATTTGTGAATTTCAGAAATATCAAAAGCCTTAACACCACCTTCGCAAGGAACACATTTTTTGTCTAGTAAATCACTCATAAATAAAATTATACTTTTTTTAATATCATTATTCCATTCCAAAAACTTGGATGACAATGGTTATTAGCGGTCTTTATCTCCTTTATAATCCTAAATTTAGATTTAGTTTTATTTATAAAGTCTAAAGTACCCTCATATACTTCGTCAAAATTAATATCATCAATTAATACTAAAGATCCAACATTTAAAAATTTATCAGCTATTTCTAAATTCTTAAATTGATTTTCATAAGAATGTTCTCCGTCATAAAAATAAAAATCGAATTTATTTTTTTTGTGATCTAGAGACTTGAAATATTTCTCATAATCTTGCTCAAAAAAAAAATGATTTTTTTTTTTTGAATTTTCAAAATTATTAAAAAAATCATTTTTTGGTCCTGTAAATTGAGAAAAATTATCAACACCAATTACTTTGCATTCGGTATTAATCATCCCAGCAACCAAGGAAAAGCCTTTCCAACATCCAATATTTAAGTAAACCTGATTTTTAGATAAATTTTTACATATTCTATTTATCAAATATCCAATGGCGTACGTTGACATGCTATCTATCTTAATTAATTCTTTTCTTAAATCTAAATCAATTTTTTCTTTGTTTATGATACAATTATCAAAAACGTAATTTTTTTCTTTTTTAAAAATTTTATAAAAAGATTTTATAAACCTAAATTTATAGGAAGATCTATAATCATCACTTGGACTAACTTTAAATCTAATATCATCAAAAATGTTTTCAATGTTCATTAATAGACAAATTTAATTTTGGAGCGGGCAAAGGGGGTCGAACCCTCGACCTTCTCGTTGGCAACGAGACGCTCTACCACTGAGCTATGCCCGCAATATAATTTAATATAGAGAAAGTAAATTATTATTTCAAGAAATTAAGTTATTTATAATCTAATTCAATTAAATTCTTTTTAAAAATATTATTTAATTTGTTAACAAATTCTTTATCAAAATTTTTCTGCCAATTATTCTTAGGTCCTAAATGGAAAAAAGGTATCTTTTTTTTTTCATCTCGTGAGATGATGGATTCACTAAACCCATTTGTTTCTTCTATTTTTTTTAAGTTTTCAAAAGATGTAGTCTTAACAGCGTTTTTAGCTTTTTCTCTACTAAACCCACTTTTATTATTTGTTAGTTTATTTATAAATTCTATTATCTCTTTAAATACAAAAAAAGTTTCTGACAATAAATCTTCATATTTCAAAAATTTTATTGGTAATAAGTTGTTATTTTTCCAAGATTGATAATTTAATTCCCAGGAACTAATAAATTGATAATCACTATAATCCTTTTCCTTCTTAAAATCGTAAGTAAAGTTTTTTTTATCTTGCATTACCTCTAAAGCTTTATCATGATCGATTTGAAAATGTCTAGACATGGAGTCTAAAACATTTCTAGGATCTCTTACTATATAAATTCCACCAAGTGAATTAGCTCGATTTGTAAAATCATTTTTTCCTAATTTCACTAAAGCATTATGCGTCTTGAAAAACTTTACCTTTCGGTCTTCATTAATTTTTTCTTGAGCTAAGACCCATAATCTCGAAGTGTCCCCTGGTATTGCTAAATCATAATCAAAACTTTCTAAATATTTTTTTACTGGAAACTGTTGAACATTCTTTAAATGATTATCACCAAGAAAAATGCCATCTTTTGTATAATAATAAGCACTTATCAATGATCTTAACCATGTGTTACCATTTTTAGGATAAGAAGCGAGCCAAATTATCATATTTTTATCTTTAAATTATTTTTATATTATTATTATATATTTAATAAATTATGAAACTTCCAAAGACTATACCTGTTTTTCCACTCAGTAATTTTATAATTTTTCCAAAAACTACAGTGCCCTTAAACATTTTTGAGCCAAGATATATAGATATGGTCAATGATAGTATGACAGCAGATAAGTTTATAGGTATGGTTCAACCAAAAATCACAAAGAATTTTGGTAATAGTAAATTACCTTCACTTCATAAAGTTGGTTGTTTAGGTAAAATTATAAGCTTCAAAGAAGCTGGTGATGGAAGATATTTAATTGACCTAAAGGGTGTAATGAGATTTGAAATCAAAAAAGAGATAGATTCAAATAAAAAATATAGAGAATTTGAGATAAATTTTGAGAATTTTTTAGATGATTTAGAAGAAAAAAAAGAAAACTTAAAATTTTCTGATTTAGAACTTATTTTTAAAGATTTAAAAACTTTATTTGAAAAAAGAGGATTTATCATTAATTGGAAAGCTCTAGAAAAACAAAGTTTAGACGAAACAATAAATGCTCTAGCAATGACATCACCATTTAGTTTGGAGGAAAAACAAGTTTTATTAGAGGCTAAAAATCTGGAAATTAGAAAAACAAAAATTTCTGAAATTTTAAATACTTATACTTACGATCAATTTGATAATACTACTCTTCAATAGATCAATTTTGTAAACCCATATCAGCAACATTTTTAAAATATCTATTTAATATTTTATTCCGTCCAATTAATCTAGCTGTCGAGTCAATTAGATCATTTCCAATCTTATTTTCAGAATTAAAATATTCATAGATGAAATTAATTCCTTCTGAAAAAACAAAATTTTTACTTTTTACATTATTCTGAAATTCAGCACATACACTTTGATCTATGGGTAAACCAAGTTTTATTTTATAATCAATAATTTTTAAAAATTCTTTTATATCTCTAATTGACATATTAAAACCCTGACCAGCTAAAGGATGAAGTTTGTGCAACAAATCACCAAAGGCTAAAATATTATCTTTATAATATTCTCTTAAATTTATTGATTTTAAATCAAATTTTGAAATCTCGTGAATTTTCTTTATTTCATATTTAGGGTTGAACTTATTAATAATTTTGTTGATCTCCGATTCAGTTTTATATTTTTTCATTCTTGCAGAATAAACAATTGAAGTTTTTTCGTTTGATATTGGCAAAAATGCTATCGGGCCGTCATTTGTAAAAATTTGTATTGCTTCGTTGTTGGATGATAATTTTATGTGATCTATAATTGTTGTGAATGCAATGCTATTGTATTTCTTTTCAAATTTTTTTGAAAAATATTTTTTTGTTATTTCATTTCCAATGTCACAATTAATTATTAAATCATAACTTAAATAATCAGATTTTCTGTATTTTATATACTTCTTGAATTTAAAAAATTTACTTTTTTTAAGTTCGATAATTAATTGATTAAATATTTTTTGATTCTGCAAGATTGAAAAAAGATTGTCCTTTTGATCTTCAAATTTTAAAATTTCTTTATCATTAGAGTTTTCTGTAAAAATTTTTATTTTCTTAATTGACCACAACATTTTTTTAATATTTGTTATTTCCCTATTAAAAAAATCAATGTTTGATTTTGAAATTCCGATTGTACGAGTAGTATCTATTTTAGTGTTTTTTTTCTCATAAAATAAATCAACAAATATCTCTTTTTTAACTAAAGCTTTCGCCAGAGCTAAACTGGTAAGGTTATCACCCAATATACATACTTTCATAATAAATTTAATTTTAACAAGAAAAATTAGATGATACAAAGTGATAAATTTGATTCACTTAATATGAACATAAAAAAAATTGTTAATATAACTCTTCTTTTTATTGCTAAAAGGGTAACAGAAATATTTGGCTTTCTAGTATTATCTACTGGTATCTTTTTGTTTGTCTCATTAGTTTCATATTCTCCAGAGGATCCTAATTTTATATTTCCTGATAATACAGAGATCAGAAATCTTTTGGGTTTTAGAGGAAGTTATATTTCTGATATTTTTTTTCAATCAATTGGTTTAATCTCATATTTAGTTTCATTAACTTTAATTTTTACTGGTATAAATATTGTTATAAGAAAAGATTTCTTTTTGATAATTGAAAATATTTTTTATTCAATTTTATATTCAATTTTTGGATCAGTATTTTTAAACCATTTTTATAATACCGCTTTTGCCCTTTTTATTAATGGTAACGGGGGTTTTATTGGAAACTATTTAAATGAAAATTTTTTCAAAAGTTTATTAAGTTTTAACGAAAATATATCCTATTATTTTTTAATAATCTTAATAATTGTACTTTTTTTACTTAGTGTAAACTTTAGTCTCAAGAAATTTTTTAATTTTTTTAAAAAAATCAATTTTCTTATTCCTAAAAATAGTAAAAATTATACAGACAAGAGTGAGGTTATTAATGAATATATTCCACAAGAAGAAATTAAAAATTTAATACAAGAAGATTTACCTTTTATAAAAGCTGATGAACTAAAAAAAACTGAAATACAAAAATTTAAATTGCCTAGCCTAGATTTACTTAAAATTCCATCTAAAATGGAAAGAGAAAATTCTGAAAAAAATCAATCAAGTGATCCTGAATTTTTAGAAAAAATATTATTAGACTTTGGTGTTAATGGAAAAATCAAAAAAATAAGTCACGGACCAGTCGTTACGTTGAATGAATTTGAGCCCGCTGCTGGTGTTAAAGTTTCTAAAATTATAAATCTATCTGACGATATCGCGAGAAACACTAGTTCTGAATCAGCTAGAATTTCAACTATTCCAGGAAGTAACACTATTGGAATTGAGTTACCTAATTCATCAAGAGAAAATGTTTATTTAAGTGAGATTTTAAATAACTCCGACTTTAAGAAAAAAGAAATTAAATTACCGATCGCTTTAGGTAAAAGTATTTCTGGAAATCCAATAGTTGGCGATTTATCTTCAATGCCTCATTTGTTGATAGCTGGAACAACTGGATCTGGAAAGTCAGTTTGCATAAACACAATAATATTGTCACTCCTTTACCGTCATACTCCTGAGAGATGTAAATTTATTTTGATTGATCCTAAAATGCTTGAACTGTCAACATATGAAGGTGTGCCCCATCTTTTGTGTCCAGTGATAACTGAAGCTAAAAAAGCAGCCTCAGTTTTAGGCTGGGTGGTAAAAGAGATGGAAAGTAGATACAGACTTATGACTAAAGAAGGAGTTAGAAATATAGATGGTTACAACTCAAAGCATAAACTTCCAATGCCTTATATAGTCGTGGTGGTCGATGAAATGTCAGATTTAATGCTAGTGGCAGGAAAAGAAATTGAAAACTATATTCAAAAATTATCTCAAATGGCAAGGGCAGCTGGCATACACATAATCATGGCTACTCAAAGACCAAGTGTTGATGTAATTACAGGAACAATTAAAGCAAACTTTCCTACACGAATATCTTTTCAAGTTACGTCTAAAATAGATAGTAGAACCATATTAGGAGAACAAGGTGCTGAACAATTATTAGGTAAAGGTGATATGTTGTATATGTCATCTGCTAACAGAGTTATAAGAATACATGCACCATTTGTATCTGACAATGAGATTGAAAATATTAACAATTCCTTAAGATCCCAAGCAGAACCAGATTATGTGGATGAAATTCTAAATTTTGCAGATGAAAAAGAAATGGGTGACGGATCTAAAAATATGGGTGATAAAGATGAACTTTATCAAACAGCTGTAGAAATAATAAAATCTGAAGGGAAAGCGTCAACGTCTTTTTTACAAAGAAAACTACAAATAGGATATAATCGAGCAGCAAGAATAATTGATATGATGGAAGAAGAAGGAATTGTAAGTAAGGCCAATCATGTAGGAAAACGTGATGTTCTTTAATGATTAATAAGTTAATTTTTTTATTTCTTTTATTTTCAATTGTTGAGGCTTCAGCAAATATTAAGGAAAGAATTATTAAAAATTTAGAGTCTACTAATAACTTGACATTCAATTTTGAGCAAAACGTTAATGGTAAAACAGAAAATGGCCATTGTGCTCTTTCATACCCACAAAAAATATTTTGCAAATATAATTTAAAAAATAACAAGATTTTAGTTTCTAATGGAAAATCTATAGTTATCAAAACTAAGAGTAGCTATTACTTATATCCCCTTAAACGAACACCATTAAATCTAATATTAAATAAAAATTTTTTAATTAATAAAATCAAAAATTTAAATGAAAGAGTCTTAGATAATAAATTTGTAAATTTTAAGTTTTTTGAAGAAGATTTTGAAGTGAATATTTTCTTTGATTATAAAACTCTTGATTTAATCGGTTGGCAAACTACAGACATTTATCAAAATCTAAGTATCACTTTTTTAGATTCAGTTAAAAAAAATCAAAAATTAAATAGTAATTTATTTAATTTACCTCAACAAAATTAAATTGAAATAGACTCCGTTTTATAAATTCTCATACCTCTTGCAATATAATTATTTAACGCATTTTTATGATCTAGAGAGCAAGTATGTACCCAGACTCTATTAGTATTTTCAGAAAAAGAATTTTTTATAGCTGATGTCAAAAGGAAAGAGCCTAATTTTTTATTTTGATATTCTTTGAGTAAACCAAGATAAGCAATTTCTGTCTCCTTTTTTTCCTCATGGAAAATAAGTTCAAAATATCCAGCCATATCATTAGCTTTTTTAAGAATATAAGTTTTTACCTTTTTATCAGAAATATATTCGATCCATTGTTTATCTGTCCAAACTAATCGATCTGTCCATCGATGTTCTTTACCAATACTTTTATAAAAAAACTTATTTATTTGAAAATCTGCTGGATCACTAAGATCGATTAAACAGTCATCTGGAGAAAATTTAGATTTTTTTAAATCTTTAAGTGAATTGATTTCTAAATAATTTCTCTCAACTTTAGTGCTCACTCCACCATCTTTCCAACTTTTTCACCTCCAAATAGATGAAAATGTAAATGAGGTACTTCTTGACCACCGTGTTCAGATATATTAGCTAAAGCACGATAACCTTTACCGCCGTCTACTGATATACCAAGTTTTTTTGCAACTAAATTTATACCTTTTAGTAAACCCACCATTTCATCTGGGGAGGCTTTTTGACTAAAATCATCAAGGTCTATATATTTTCCCTTAGGTATTACCAATGCGTGAATTTTTTTTTGTGGGTTAATATCATGAAATGATAAAACATAATCATCCTCGTAAATCTTTTTACAAGGAATTTCTCCCCTTAAGATTTTAGCAAAAATATTATTATCATCGTAACTCATTTTTTTCTTTTATTGAGTTCATCCATTACATCTTCAATTTTCACATCATTTGCCTCTAGATACATTATCAAATGATAAAAAACATCGGCTGCTTCATGAATTTTATTTGAATTTTTTTCTACTGCCTCAATAAGTTCATTAATTTCTTCTATGATCTTTTCTTTGCTCAAAGATTTATTACTAAGTAATTTATTAGTGTAAGAACCATCTACTGGAGTTTTTTTCCGTTCTCTTGCAAGATTAAATAAGCTTTCTAAAGTATTAAGCATATTAAATTCTAACAGGTATTCCTTTTGAGTCCAAATAATCCTTGGCTTCTTTTACTGAGTGTTTTCCATAATGAAATATAGAAGCTGCCAAAACCGCACTTGCTTTTCCTAATTTAATTCCATCCACTAGGTGATCTAAATTACCCACGCCGCCAGATGCAATAACTGGAATATTTACTTTTGATGAAATTTTTGACATGAGATCAATATCATAACCTACTTGTGTTCCATCTCTATCCATAGAAGTAACTAATAACTCCCCTGCACCGTTTTTTTCCATTTGTTCAGCGTACTCCAACGCATCAATACCACTATTATTTCTTCCTCCGTGAGTAAACACCTCCCACTTATCTCCATTTTTTTTAGCATCGATTGCAACTACAATACATTGAGACCCAAATTTTTTTGAACTATCAATAACAACTTTTGAATTTTCAACTGCCGCAGTGTTTATGGAAACTTTATCAGCGCCACAATTAAGTAATTTGTTAATATCCTCAACACTTCTAACACCACCTCCTACAGTTAATGGCACAAAACACTTTTTTGAGGTTTTCTCAACAACATCATAAATAGTATCTCTATTTTCATTAGAGGCAGTAATATCTAAAAAACAAATTTCATCTGCTCCACCATCACTATAAATTTTAGCTTGCTCCACAGGGTCTCCTGCATCTTTTAGATCAACAAAATTTATTCCTTTAACAACGCGACCATTTTTTACGTCTAAACAAGGTATTATTCTATTTTTAAGCATCTTCTTTTACTAATTCCTCTAATTTTATATCACCATCATAAATAGCTTTACCAACTATTATACCTTCAACATTTTCTAAATTCTTCGCTTTTTTAATATCATCTATTGATGAAACACCACCTGATATAATTACGGGACACTTTGACATCTCAGCAACTTTCTTAGTTTCATTAAAATTTGGATTTTGTTTCATACCGTCTCTATTAATATCAGTATAAATTAATCTACTAACACCATAGTCGTTAATTTCTTTTAAATAATCTAAAGTTAATTGATTAGAGCTTTCTTTCCATCCAGACACTGACAAACACCCGTCTTTAGCATCTAAACCTAGAGCAATATGATTTTGAAATTTTTCACATGATTCTTTTAAGAAATTTTTGTCTTTAATAGCAGCACTTCCTAAGATTACTTTCTCAACACCAGCATCAATATATTTTTGAATACTATCAGAATTTCTAATACCACCACCTACTTCAACTTTTAAATTAAATTTACCAACTATATCCTGAATAATATCTAAATTTACTGTTTCACCGGTTAATGCACCATCTAAATCAACTATGTGTAAATTTTTAAATCCATGATCTTTAAATTCTCCTGCTTGCTCAATTGGAGACAATTCATACTCAGTCTTTTTATCGAAATCTCCTTTAACTAATCTTACACACTTTTTATCTTTAATATCTATTGCAGGAAATATTTTCATTTTACAAATTTATAAAATTATCAATTATTTTAAGCCCAATCCTATCACTCTTCTCTGGATGAAATTGGGTTCCAAAAATATTTTCTTTTTCAACAGAGCAAACGATATTTGATGAATAATCTGTTGTTGCTGAAATCACTTTTTTATCATTTGGAACAAATTCATAGCTATGAACAAAATACATATGAGAATTATTTTCTATATCTTTAAAAATTTTACTATCTTTTATGATATTGATCTGATTCCAACCAATATGTGGAAGTTTATACTTGCCGTTCTGATTGTCTATTTTTGAAACTTTTCCTGAAATCCATCCTAAGCCTTTAGTCTCAGTTTCCTCATAACCAACATCAGCAAACATTTGCAAACCAACACAAATTCCAAGTAGAGGTTTTTTATTGGTTATTGCAAATTCATTTAAAGTATCTGTGAGACCTTTAATTTTATTTAAGGCATCTACACAACTTTTAAATGAGCCCTGCCCTGGTAAAACTACTTTGTCACTTGATTTTATCTTATTCAAATCTGAGGTAACCTCGATAGTTACTTCATCTTTTGCAACCTCTTTAAAAGAGTTTATTACCGAGCTTATATTGCCCGATTTATAATCAACAATTGTGACGTTCATTAAACTTATAAAGAACCTTTTGTAGAAGGAATAGTTTTTTTATTCCTCGGATCTATTTCTAATGCAGTTCTTAGAGACCTTGCTAATCCTTTATAACAAGACTCGATAATGTGGTGACTATTATCACCATAAATATTTTCAACGTGCAGAGTAATTCCAGCAGCTTGAGAGAATGCTTGAAACCATTCTTTAAAAAGTTCTGTATCCATCTCTCCAAGTTTTTCGACCTTTAAATTAACTTTCCAAATTAAATAAGGTCTATTTGAAATATCAATTGCAACACGTGATAAAGTTTCATCCATTGGGATCATTGCGTGAGCATATCTTCTAATTCCAACAGATTTTTTCAAAGCTTTTTTTAAAGCTTCACCAATGGCAATTCCTGTATCTTCAGTTGTATGGTGAAGATCAATATGAGTATCTCCTTTAGCTTTTATATTCATGTCTATTGAAGAATGCTTAGATAGTTGTTCAAGCATGTGGTTTAAAAAACCTATTCCTGTGTCAATTTTGTATTTACCTTTACCGTCAATATTTAAATCAACACTAATGCTTGTTTCTTTTGTTTTCCTGCTTATTTTGCCTTTACGCTTCATAATTAAAAACAGGTATACATATATTATTCAATTATGGCAATAATACTAAACCTGGGCTTGAAGTATCAAATTTAGTATCCATTTATAAGCTATGACAACGATTGTGTTAGTGAGAAAAAACAACGAAGTGGTAGTAGCTGGTGATGGCCAAGTAAGTATGGGCAATACTGTCGTAAAAAGCACTGCTTCAAAAGTCAGAAAAATTGAGAAGAGAGATGTCGTAGCTGGTTTTGCAGGATCAACAGCTGATGCATTAACTTTATTTGAGAGATTAGAGGGAAAATTAGAAAAGCATGCAGGTAACTTATCTAGAGCTGCTGTCGAGTTAGCTAAAGATTGGAGAACTGATAAATATCTAAGAAGATTAGAAGCACTGATGGCGGTAGGTGACAAGAACAATAGTTATATAATTTCAGGTACTGGTGACGTTCTAGAACCTGAAGGAGATGTTATTGGTATTGGCTCTGGTGGTAATTATGCTTTAGCTGCAGGAAAAGTCTTAATGGAAAGTAACATTTCAGCAGAAGAAGTTGCAAAAAAAGCTATAAAAGTTGCAGCTGATATCTGCGTATTCACAAATGAAAATGTCAAAGTTGAAAAAATATAATGGATAAATCAAACGTAACTCAATTACATCCTAAAGGAGATCAACAAAGAGAGGAAGCTTCATTAGTAAGCTCCTTATCACCAAGAGAAATTGTTTCTGAATTAGACAGGTTTGTTGTCGGTCAAAATAAAGCTAAAAGAGCAGTTGCTGTTGCCTTAAGAAACCGATGGAGAAGACAAGCTTTAAAAGGTGAAATGAGAAATGAAGTTTTACCTAAAAATATTTTAATGATCGGTCCAACTGGTGTTGGAAAAACAGAAATTTCAAGAAGACTTTCAAAATTAGCAGAGGCTCCTTTTGTAAAAGTTGAAGCAACTAGATTTACTGAGGTGGGTTATGTTGGAAGAGATGTAGAACAAATTGTCAGAGATTTAATTGAAATAGCAATTTCAATGGAAAAAGTTAAAAAAAGAAAAGAGGTCTACGCAAAAGCTCAAAAATTAGCTGAAGAAAAAGTACTAGATGCTTTAGTTGGGAAAAAAGCAAGTACGGCTACAAGAGAAAGCTTTAGAAAAAGACTCAGAGATGGTGATCTAGATAATAACGAGATAGAAATAGCTGTCAGTGAAAGTGGTGGTAATAGTACATCATTTGAAATACCTGGAATGCCGGGCGCTAATGTAGGAATGATTAATATTGGCGAGATGCTTGGAAAGTCTATGGGTAAGCAGGAAAAAAAGAAAAAAATGACAGTAAAAGAATCTCACGAAATTTTGATAAATGATGAATCTGATAAGTTGATTGAACAAGATAAAATAATTAAAGCTGCAAAGATCTCTACAGAAAATAATGGAATAGTTTTCTTAGATGAAATAGACAAAATTTCTGGAAGAACAGACAGGGTTGGCGGAGATGTATCTAGAGAAGGTGTGCAAAGAGATTTATTACCTTTAATTGAAGGAACAACAGTTAATACAAAATATGGACCTATAAAAACTGACCATATATTATTTATTGCATCTGGTGCTTTTCAATTAGCCAAGCCTTCTGATTTACTCCCCGAGTTACAAGGAAGACTGCCAATCAGAGTTGAGCTAGAGGCTTTATCAAGTGAGGATTTCAAAAGAATTCTTAAAGAACCTGATTTTAGTTTAATTAAACAGTATGTGGCTTTGTTAAAGACTGAGAATGTTGAGCTTGAGTTTACCGAAGATGGAATTGATGCAATCGCAAATATTGCGTCAGAGGTAAATGCAACTGTTGAAAATATTGGTGCTAGAAGATTACACACAATAATTGAGAAAATCCTTGATGAAATTAGTTTCACTGCAACTGACAGATCTGGTGAGAAAATTTCAATAAATAAAGAATATATAAACAAAAATCTTGATAATCTTGTCAAAGATACAGATCTATCAAAATTTATTTTATAATTTTTTTTTTAAAAAAATATAAAAAGCCCCACTGCCACCATCTTCAATTTCGGCATCAGTTATACTTTTTATTTTTTTCATTAAGCTAGAATTATTTTTAATAAAATCAGGAACAGAATTTTTTAAAATACCAAATTTTTTTGAAATATATGGGTCTTTGTCGTTTTGAGAATGCAGTCCTTTACCAGTAACTATGATAACTTTAGAGACTTTTTGATCAAAACAATCAGTTATAAAACTTTCAACTTTTTTGTTTGCTTCATCAAGTGTGTAACCATGAAGATCTAATGATTTAGTAATATGAAATTTATACTCTTTTTTTTCTAAATCTTTATTTGGTAACTTTTCACTTTTTTCTAAAAAGTCTTTCCAATCCTTTTTGTCTTTATCTGAAATATTACTGTTCAATTAAGAAAGAGTATCAACTAACTGCCAATTTGGATTATTAGTACTTGTATCTCTTGAAAATACCCAAGTATCATAAATCTTCTTAATCTTTTCGGGGTCTCCAGAAACTATCTTTTTATCTTTATCTCTAATACAGGTGATTACTTCACCCACAAATTCTACAGTTACCTGTAAAATTTTTCCTAAATACTTATGCTCTTTTATATTCGCTGAATTTACTCCAATAAAAGTAATTTCGGCAAGATGACCTCTTTTACCTCTTTCTTTTAGTGCAGTGTTAAACTGATCGTAAATTTTATTGCTTAATAAAGGCTTACTTGTTGTCAATTTATTATCACTATCACCGAAGTCTGTAATTATAGTTTCGTATGCTATTTTAGCACCTTTTAAAAAGTCTTTTTTTGCATTTTCGTCAAAATCAGTTTTTTTATTTATTTTTGTTTCAGGATTTATATTTTTCAACATTTCCTCAAACTGGGGTGAGGCTTTTCCCTCAAAACCTGTTCTTTTACCTAAAATTCCTCTAAGTCTTAAAAAAATGAAACCAGCAATCATTGCTAATAAAATGATATCGATGTACTCAAAACTATAATTCATAATCTAAACTTAATTACTATGTTGATTAATTTCAACTAACAATTACATTAAAGACAAATGAACACAGTACTTTTAGCTGTTATTTTAATCCCAATTGTTGAGATTTACCTTTTTATAAAGATCGGGTCTCAAATAGGAGCTTTCAGCACCATATTCTTGGTATTTTTTACTGCGGTTGTAGGAGTGTACTATGCCAGATACGAGGGGATTAACACTCTGAGATCTGGAATGACGCAAATAATTAAAAATCAAATTCCAGCCCACGAATTAATTTCTGGTGCCGCAATAGCATTTGCAGCTGTTCTCTTAATCATACCAGGATTTGCAACTGACTTGATTGGTTTCCTCTTAATCATCCCAATAACACGAAAATTAATATTAGGAAGATTTAATAAAAAATTTGAAAATAAAGAAACGAAAAAGAATGATTTTATTGAGGGGGAATTTGAGGATATAGAAGATGACAATGACAGAAAAATTTAAAATTTTAGCAAAATATATAAAAGATATGTCTAGTGAAACACCAGATGTTGAAACTTACATATCTGCAGGAAATAACATGGGTAAATATCAATTAGATATTGATATCAAATCAATAGCCCTTAAAAATAAGATGATCGAGGTAAATATAACATTAAAATTTCAACACAAAGACACTCAAGTCAAAAAATCTCATTTTGAGATTATTTACGCAGTAGCAGTAAAAATCGATGAGTCCATTAAAGAAAAAAAAGATCTAGAAAAAATTGTATTATGTGATGTACCTAATTCAGTTTATCCAGACTTAGAAAAATCATTTTTAGATATGATGCATAATTCTGGATACCCTAATCTCAAATTAGAAAAAAAAATTGATTTTACAAAACTTTATTTAGAAAGATTTAATTAATAAAAGTTTTTTTTTAGAGACGTTTTTAAATAGATTTGATGATTTTTTAGTTCCTCAGGAGTCGGTTTGATAACCTTGGTAGAATAGATAACTTTACCAGTATTTAATTTTGAAACTTCTTCCTCTTTATTTTTAAAATCTAAAGTTGGTTCTTTTTGATCTATTAAATTTATATAAACCTTGGAAAGCAAATCGCAGTCAATAAGCGCAGTATGTTGGACCCTTTTGGAGTTGTCTATCCTATATCTCTTACATAAAGCATCCAAACTTATTTGGGATCCAGGAAATTTATTTCTGGCTAATGATACCGTGTCTATTATTTCATTATCGATTTTGTTTTTTCCGATGATCTGTAGTTCATTATTTAAATGAGATAAATCAAATTCTGCATTATGAATTATTAATCTTTTATCTTTAATAAATCTTAGAAAATCATCAGCTATTTCTCTAAATTTCATTTTGTCTGATAAAAAACTATCTGAATATCCATGCACTTCGAAAGCTTTCTCAGATACCTTTCTTTCAGGATTTAAATAACAATGAAATTGTTTTTTTGTCGGTATTAAATTATCTAACTCAATACACCCTATTTCTACAATTCTATGCCCTTCTTTAACTGAAAGACCAGTTGTTTCTGTGTCTAATACAATTTCTTTCATACTAAATTTTTTATAATTTCCTTTACTCTAACTTTAACAGAATTTTTTTTGAAATTGTTCTTAATTATAAATTGAGACTTTTTCTTTTTTAAGACAAGCGACAGTTGCATCTTTTTAAAATTATTGAGTATTTCCATATTAAAATTTTTTCGTTTTTTTAATCTTTTTAAAATTTCTGATTTCTTAGACTCAACAAAAATTAATATATCTTTTTTTTTATTAATCTTATTCTCCAATAGAAGAGGAATATCTAATACAACAAGTTTTTTATGTTTGTTCTTTCTTAAAAAATCATTCATTTTTTTTCTAACTTCGCGATGAACAATCTTAATAATTCTTTTTAAATTTTTCCTATTAGATAAAATTGCATTAATAATTTCTTTTTTTTTTACGGGAAAAGAATCAAAATAATTTGGAAGTTCTTTTTTTAATTTTTTAAAAACTTTTCTGTTATATTTATAAATTTTAGCAACTTCTAAATCAGCGTTAAATACAGGAAAACCAAAACACTTAGCTATATAAGATTTACCAGATCCTATATCGCCTAAAATACCTATTCTTTTCATAAATCTAAAAAATTCTTTAATTCATCATCAATTTTTGGTTTAACTTTATGCCATAGTTTAAATGCCTCAAAAGCCTGATAAATAAACATCATTTTACCATTAGAAACCTGACAGCCTAAGCTTTTTCCAGTTTTTAAAAAATTAGTCTCTTTTGGATTATAAATAACATCATAAAATAGCTTTTCTTTATTTATATTTTTAAAAATCAAACCAATTTTGTCCTCTTTGCTAAGACCCAAAGTGGTAGCATTAATAATCATATCAAATCTTGGTTGATCTCCCCAGTCAACTAAACTGATATTTGGAAAGTTTTTCTTTAAATCTTCAGCTTTTTCCTTTGTTCTATTGCTTACTGTTATTTTAGAAACACCCATTTTTTCTAAAGCATAAATTATAGAAGGCACTACACCTCCAGCTCCTAAAATAAATATTGATTTATTATTTAAATCAAATTGAGTATCTTTTAGATTTAATTCAAATCCTTTAATATCAGTGTTGTGACCTACCAGTTTTTTATTATTTACGTAAATGGTATTAACAGATTGAGTAATCTGAGCTTCTTCACTAAGCGTATCTAAAAAAGGAATGACATCAGTTTTAAAAGGAACTGTAACGTTTATTCCATCTAATTTATCATCCTTGATTTCGTTAATAATCTTTTGAATTTCACTTTTATCTATTTTTCTTTTATCATAATTTGCATCAATATTATTTTTTTCAAACCAATAGTTGTGTAATTTAGGTGAAAGTGAATGTTCTATAGGGTTTCCAATTACAAGATATTTTTTCATTTATAATTATCTAAATATTTTTTTATTTTTTCAACTGGGAGTCCCATTATTGTATTTTCGTTTCCGTCAATACTTAAAAATAAATTTCTTCCCTCTCCTTCTATTTGGTAAACATTATAAGCATATAAAGCCTCATCAGAAATTTTTGCTAAATAATTTTTAAGCTCATCATCATTCATTTTTTTCATTGTCAAGGTTGCCTTATCTGTATGATTCCATAC
>CACCJO010000014.1 GCA_902546375.1 uncultured Pelagibacteraceae bacterium | reverse complement strand
CTTTACTCACGTTTTTTTATGAGAGCTATTAGTTTAGATAATAAAGACACAACTTTAGAAGAACCATTTGAAGGTTTATTCACCCAAGGTATGGTTTGTCACGAAACCTATAAAGATAAAGATAATAATTGGATTTATCCAGATGATGTTTTCAGCAAAGACGGCAAAAATTATTTCCTTAATAACAACCCAACTGAAAAAGTTATAGTTGGTCCATCAGAGTCGATGTCAAAGTCAAAAAAAAATACTATTGATCCAGAAAAAATTATTAAGATGTATGGAGCAGATGCTGTAAGATTATTCATTTTATCTGACAGTCCACCAGAAAAAGACATACAATGGTCTGATACAGGTATAAGTGCATCTTACAAATTTCTTCAAAAATTATGGTCGTTGAACGAAAAAATTCTTAATAACAAAACAAAATTCTCAAAATTTGATAATGAATTGGAAAAATTTACAAACCAAATTATTAAAAAACTAGGCGATGACTTAGATAGATTCGGTTTTAATGTAACCATTGCATCAGTTCATAAAATTCACTCTTTTTTAAATCAACACACAAATAAAGAAGATTGGGGAAGCAATTTTCATAAAAATTATATAAATATTTTAAAAGCGATTAACCCAATAGTTCCACATTTTTCAAATGAGTGTCTTGAAAAACTAAATATGTCGACAAAAGACATGCAATGGCCAACGATTGATAAAAAATATCTTGAGCAGGAAATATTTAATATAGTAACTCAAATTAATGGAAAAAAAAGAAAGGTTTTCTCAATCAGTAAATCAATTGATGAAAAAACATTAATTGAAAATATTAAAAAAGACGAACAAATTAAGAAATACCTTGATAATAAACAAATTATAAAAACAATATATATAGAAAAAAAATTAATAAATTTTATTATCAATTAAACATGAAAAATTTGAAATATATCTTTATCTTTATGTTTGTTTTAAGTTGTGGTTACACACCAATCTATCAAACGGATCAAAAATTAAATATCAAACTCGACACAATAAATTCCTCAGGAGATAAAGGTATCAGTAGAGAAATAGTTAAAAATTTGGAAAAATATAGAGATAGTGACACCAGCAATATTTATAACTTATTCGTAAATTCAACTAAGAAAGAAGACATTGTTACAAAAGATAAAAAGGGTAATGCTACTAGTTATAAATTAACTTTAGAAGTCGATATAAATTTAAGTAACAATTCTATTAATAAAAACTTCACAAAAAAATTCACTAAAGATATGTCTTTTAATTCTAAAAATAACAAATTTGAACTCGATCAATACAGATTAAACCTTGAAAAAAATATGATTTCTCAAATTCTGCGAGATATCAATTTATATTTAAGAAATTTAGAAAATGATCTCTAAGTATTATGAAATAGAAAAGTTTAAGAATAAAACTAATTATTTTTTATTTTATGGTGAGAATGAAGGCCATAAACAAGATGTAATTCAAGCTAACTTTAGCCAATTTACTAAAGAAAATACCTATAAATATTCTGAAAAAGATGTAATTGAAAATAAACAAATATTTTTCGAAAATGTTTATTCCAAGTCTTTTTTTGAGAATGAAAAGTTAATCTTAATATCTGATGTCTCTGACAAAATATTAAACTTAATGGAAGAAATAATTGCATCAAACATAAATGATGTTGTTATAATTTTGATAGCAAAAAGATTAGATAAGAAATCAAAACTTAGGAATTATTTTGAAAAAGAAAAGATTGCAATAATAGTTCCTTTTTATGAAGATACTCCACAAACTCTTTTATCTATCGCAAAGAAAATTTTATTTGAAAACAAGATTAATTTATCCTCTGAAAATATCAATTTGATCATTGAAAGGTCACAAGGAGATAGAATTAATCTTAAAAATGAATTACAAAAAATTATTAACCTAAGTCCAAACAATAAAAAATTGGAATTAGAAGATATTTTAAAATTAACAAACCTAAACGAGAATTACAGTGCTGGAGAGTTAGTAGATAATTGTCTAAGCAAAAATAAAAAAAGAACTCTCAATATTCTCAATGAAAATATCCCATCTAGTGAGGATAATATTTTAATTTTAAGAACTTTTTTAAATAAGTTAAAAAGACTAAGAAAGTTAAGACTAAATTTAAACGAAAATAATAATATTGATCAAGTAATTAACTCATTTAAGCCTCCAATATTCTGGAAGGATAAAAATATAATTAAGCAACAAATCAAACTATGGGAATTAAATGATATTGAGAGTTTTATTGTAGATCTAAACAATACTGAGAGTTTAATTAAAAAAAATCCACAGATTTCTAATCAAATCATAAACAATATGATTTTAGATAAAGTTGAGAATACTAATATCCAGATTTAATTATATCAATTATCTTGTTTAGTTGATCGAGCTCTTTGTAATAAAATGATATTGTGCCTTTATTGTTTTTATTATTTTTAATAGAAACACTAAGACCGATTTTTTCAGATATAGAGTTTTCTAAATCTCTGATATTTGAATCCACTTTACTAGATGTACTTCTTTTAGTTTTTCTGAATATTTTAACTAAATTCTCCGCTTGTCTAACAGATAACTTTTTTTCGATAAATTTATTTGCTAAAAAAGAAGCGTTATCCAGCCCTACTAATATCTTTGCATGACCAGCAGTAATTTTTTTCTGTTCTACAAAATCAAGAACTTCTTTTGGTAGATTAAGTAACCTCAGTGAGTTAGAAATATAACTTCTGCTCTTACCTATAAATTTTGATACTTTATCTTGATCATATGCAAACTCATCAATCAATCTTTTATAGCCTTGTGCTTCTTCTAAGGGATTTAGATCATGTCTCTGAACATTTTCAACAATTGCAAATTCTAAAGATTTAAGATCATCAGCATCTGTTACTACTACTGGAATATTATGCAAACCAGCTTTCTGAGCAGCTAACCACCTTCTTTCTCCGGCTATAATTTCGTATTTAGAGTTATCCATGTTAGATTTTCTAACAATAATTGGCTGAATAACACCCCGTTCTTTTATTGAATTAACTAAATCATTTAAATTTTCCTCATCAAAATTTTTTCTTGGTTGATATTTATTTGGAACTATTTCGGCTAAGCCTAAATTATTTGTTTTATTCTCAACTTTAGTTTCACCTATTAAAGAAGATAAACCTCGTCCCAACCCTTTTTTTATTTTGTTCATTACGCTGCACTCCCAACTTTATTTTCTTGTGCCATGAACTCATCTGTAAAACTATAATATGACTTACTTCCTGGACAATTCTTGTCATAAATCAATACTGGAATACCATGAGATGGCGCCTCTGATAATCTTACATTTCGAGGTATCACTGTTTGGTAAACTTTATCTTTGAAATAATCTCTCGCTTCTTGTTCAACCTGTGATGAAAGTTTATTTCTTCGATCATACATTGTTAAAAGTATGCCTTGAATTTCTAATTCAGGATTCAAGTTAGTTTTAATTCTCTCAATAGTCTTAATGAGTTGCGTAAGTCCTTCTAAAGCAAAAAATTCTGTTTGTAATGGTACAAGCAGTGAGTTAGATGATACCAAAGCCATTACTGTAAGAAGACTCAAGGAAGGAGGGCAATCTATAAGAATATAATCATATAATCCTCTAGAATCGTTTAAATACGCGGTTAATTTAGTCTTAAGTATAAAGGCTCTATCACTATCGCCAGCCGTCTCAACCTCTAATCCTGACAGATCTACATTTGATGATATTAAATCAAGATTTTGAAAGTCTGTTTTTTTAATTACGTTTGAAATCGACATTGTGCCATTGAGAATCCCGTAAATGGTCTGATCGGATTGAGAGATGTTGGATAACCCAAGTCCTGTGGTAGCATTCCCTTGAGGGTCTAGATCAATTACTAAAATTTTTTTACCGAGTTGAGATAATGCTGAAGCTAAATTGATAACAGTTGTTGTTTTTCCAACCCCACCCTTTTGATTTATAATTGAAATTATTTTCATGAAATCTTTTTTTTAATTTTTTTAATATTTAATATAAACGAGTCGTTGCTTGTTAAACTTTTTTTTTCTTCATAATCTAGATCCCACTCTTGAAGTGTTTCATTAAGAATTTTTCTTCCACTACTTCCCATAAAAAAAATAATATTTTTATATTTTTTAAAATTTTCATTAACCAAGTTTAAAATCACAGGCATTGGCTTAAACGCCCTGGACATAATTGTTCCTGTTTCAATATTTTTAAGTGAAAAAATATCTTTCTGAATTATTTCTGTATTTAAATTTAATTTTTTTGAAACTTCTCTAAGGAAAGCACATTTGTGGTAGCTTTTTTCATAAAGATTTACTTTCAGGTCGTTTTTAATTTTTTTCATCACTATGGCCACTATTAATCCAGGCATTCCACCCCCTGTACCTAAATCTGAGGTTGTATTGCAATTTAAATCAACAAAATCAATAATTTGCACAGAATCAATTATATGGCGCTCTCTTATTACCTCTTTTTCATACATTTTTTTGCTGATAATATTAATTTTCTGATTTTTTTCCTGTATCATCGTAATTAAGCTCTCAAGCTCATTACAAGTTTCACGTGAAACATTTAAATTAGAAATTTTGGAATAAGAATTTAAAATTAAGTTATCCATTAAGCTATATGCTTAATAGACTTTCTTTTGACGTGTGACAACAAAATATATACAGCTGCAGGGGTTATTCCATCGATTCTTAGGGCCTGACCCATGGTTTTAGGCCTTATTTCTTTAAATTTGGCTTTTACCTCATTAGAGAGGCCAGAAAATTGATCATAATCAATATTATCTGGTATTGTTAAATTCTCATCTCGTTTAAAAGCTAAAATATCGGCCTTTTGTTTCTTTAAATATCCTCTGTAATGAGAGTTAATCTCAACCTGCTCATCAATTTCATTCCCAAAATCAGCAATTTCAGGCCAAATATTCCTAATTTTTCTCATATCAACACTTTTTTGGGTAAGAATTTCCTCTGCTGATCTAAAAACACCGTCTTTAGCTATTTTTATTCCGAATTTATCTGCCTTAGAAGGTGAAATGTTTAAATTAGACATTTGAAGAGATATTTTGCTTAATTTATTAAATTTGTCCTCAAAGAGTTGTTTTCTATTTTCTGCTATTAAACCAATTTTAATTCCTTTATGAGTAAGCCTTAAGTCTGCGTTATCTGACCTAAGACTTAGTCTATATTCTGCTCGAGATGTAAACATTCTATAAGGCTCTGCAACACCTTTGGTAACCAGGTCATCTATCATAACGCCAATGTAAGCATCTGATCTATCTAAAATAAAAGGTTCCATATTCTTTAAAGATAGAGCAGCATTAATTCCTGCTATAAGACCTTGAGCAGCTGCTTCCTCATAACCTGTAGTTCCATTAATTTGACCAGCGAGATATAGATTTTTTATTTTTTTTGTCTCCAGCGTTAAAAAAAGCTCTCTCGGATCAATATAATCATATTCAATAGCATATCCTGGTCTAATTACTTTTACATTATCTAAACCATTGATATTATTGAGTATTTCATATTGCACAACCTCAGGTAGAGATGTAGATATGCCATTAGGATAAATAGTATGATCATTTAGACCCTCAGGCTCTAGAAATATTTGGTGTCTTGTCTTATCAGCAAATTTTACTATTTTGTCCTCAATAGATGGACAATATCTAGGACCAACACCTTGTATGCTTCCGGAATACATTGCACTTTTAGATAAATTCTTTTCTATTATTTTATGAACCTTTTCGTTTGTATAAGTCATCGAACAAGAAACCTGCTTGTTTAAATTTTTTTTAGTCAGGAAAGAAAAAAAATATGGATCTTCATCGGCAAACTGTTTTTCCAAATTTTCAAAATTAATTGTTCTAGAATCTAATCTAGGAGGTGTGCCTGTTTTTAATCTTCCAATTTTGAAATTATACTTTTCTAATTGTTCACTTAAACCTGTACTCGGTTTTTCATTAAATCGTCCAGCAGGAGTTCTTTCATCACCTATATGTATCAAACCATTCAAAAAAGTGCCTGTTGTTAAGATTAACTTGTTACAACTCACTTTGTTACCTTTAAGTGTTATAAATCCACTTATTTGGTTATTTCTAAAAATAAATTTTATTACGGGATCAGAAAAAATGCTTAAATTACAGTAATTTACAAGTTTTTCTTGCATATATTTACGATATAGTGATCGGTCAGATTGAGTTCGTGGTCCCCTAACTGCAGGGCCTCTACTTCTATTTAATAATCTAAATTGTATTCCTGACTTGTCAGCAACCTCTCCCATAACACCATCTAAAGCATCTATTTCTCTAACTAGATGACCTTTACCTAAACCACCTATAGCTGGATTACATGACATTTCCCCGATTGTATTTTTGTTATGTGTAAACAAAGCGGTATTCACACCAAGCCTTGCTGAGGCCGCTGCAGCTTCACACCCAGCATGACCACCACCGATAACAACTACATCAAATTGCAAATCTTTTTTCATGAGCTAAATTTATATTCGATTAAGATATTTACAAGATTTCTGTTTTTTTTAAAAAAAGCGTTATTTATCAACGAAAATCAATAAAAAGCCTCAAAAAAAACCCCATAAAACCTTTATTATTTACCAATGCAAAAATCATTGAAAATACTACCTAATATCTCCTCTACATCAACTTTTCCAACAATCATACCTAATTGTCTTGTGGCTAGTCTTAAATCCTCAGCACCTTTATCAAAATCTTTTTTATCATTTTTCTCTGAAAAATTTTTCAAATGTTCAACACACTGTAACAAATGTTGTCTATGCCTCTCTCTTGTAATTAAGATATCTTCCTCTGATATAAATTTATTTTCTAAATTACTTTTTATTTTTAAAATTAATTTATCTATATTTAGATTGTCTTTGAGTGAAATTAAAACATGATTAAATCTAGAGATTTCAGGATCTAATTTTTCTTTCAACAGGTCAGATTTGTTAATAACTAAAATCGCGTCTTTTTTTAATAAATCATTCAAAAATCCACTTAAATCAATACTTTTAGCATCCACCACCACTAGCTTTAGATCAGCGTTTTCTGCTTTTTTTAATGATAATTTTATCCCTTTTTTTTCAATTTCATCTTCGGAGTCTCTTATGCCTGCTGTGTCTGAAATTATAACTGGATAACCATCTATGTTTAAATGTGTCTCTACAACATCTCTTGTGGTACCAGCAATTTCAGAGACTATAGCAACTTCCCTGTTTGACAAATTATTTAATAGACTAGACTTACCGGCATTGGTTGGGCCCACAATTGCAATTTTAAAACCTTCACGAATTATCTCACCAACTTTTTGATCATTTAAAATTTTCTTAATCTCATTTAAAACATTCGACGAATCCTCTTTTATCTTTTTTAAATTTTCTTCTGGCAAATCCTCCTCGGGAAAATCTATTTTTGCCTCAACAAACGACAAAATTTTTAGTAATTTTTCTCTCAACTCATTAAATTTTTCTGAGGATTTTCCTTTCATCATTTTTACAGCTTGCAATCTCTGAATTTCAGTTTCTGCAGAAATCAAATCAGCTATACTCTCTGCTTTTAGTAAGTTTATTTTACCATTTTGAAAAGCCAGCTTTGTGAATTCCCCTGCGTCTGCTAATCTACAATTTTCAATTTTTGAGATTTCATTTTGAACAGAGATAACCACTGCTTTCCCGCCATGTACATGGATTTCCGCCATATCCTCTCCTGTGTAGCTCTCAGGGCCTGGAAACCATATTATTATGCTTTCATCAATAAGCTCAGAAGTGTTGATATTGTTTATTTTTCGAAGGGTTGCCACTCTTGGCTTTGGAATTTCTTTATTTGTAAGTTTTTTGAGCACTTTCAAAGTCTCAGGACCTGAAATTCTTATAACAGCCACCCCAGACACACCTGGGCCAGACGATAAGGCGTAAATTGTCATTAGATCAGTATAACTTTAATTCAAAAATAATGAAAAATAAATTAAGTAGGCTTATTCATCGAATTAAAGAAATCTGAATTATTTTTTGTATCCTTTAACTTCGAACTTATAAATTCTATTGCATCCATAGTACCCATTGGGGCTATAATTCTTCTTAGAACATTCATTTTTTGTAGATCATTTTTATCAAACAGTAATTCTTCTCTTCTGGTTCCTGATTTAGTTATATCTATAGCTGGATAAATTCTTTTATCGGCAATTTTCCTATCAAGAACTGTTTCGCTATTACCAGTTCCTTTAAATTCTTCGAAAATTACCTCGTCCATTCTGCTTCCAGTATCAATCAACGCTGTGGAGATAATTGTCAAAGATCCTCCTTCTTCAATGTTTCTTGCTGCACCAAAAAATCTTTTTGGACGTTGAAGTGCATTCGCATCAACACCGCCAGTTAAAACCTTTCCAGAGCTAGGAATTACAGCATTGTAAGCTCTTCCCAATCTGGTTATTGAATCCAAAAGAATGACCACATCTTTTTTATGTTCAGTGAGTCTTTTTGCTTTTTCGATAACCATCTCTGCCACTGCAACGTGTCTTTGTGCTGGTTCATCAAAAGTTGAACTTATTACCTCACCTTTTACAGTCCTTTGCATATCTGTAACTTCCTCTGGTCGTTCATCAATAAGCAATACAATTAGATAGCATTCCGGATAATTTTTAGCAATTGAGTTTGCTATACTTTGTAAAATCATTGTTTTACCAGCCTTAGGAGGTGAAATAATAATCGACCTTTGTCCTTTTCCTATTGGGCTTACTAAATCAATTAATCTAGGTGTTAAATCCTGTTTTTTATCTGGTTTTGACATTTCAACCTCCATAACCAGTTGTTTATCTGGGTATAACGGAGTCAGGTTATCAAAAGCTATTTTATGTCTAGACTTATCAGGTTCTTCGAAATTTATCTTACTTACTTGTAAAAGAGCAAAATATCTCTCACCTTCTTTGGGTGCTCTAACTGGCCCTTCTACCGTATCTCCAGTTCTTAATCCAAATTTTCTTATTTGGCTTGGACTGACATAAATATCGTCAGGTCCTGGAAGATAGTTTGACTCCATGGCTCTTAAAAAACCAAATCCATCCTGGAGCAATTGTAAAACGCCAGCTCCTGTAATTTCCTCTTTTTCAGCAACTTTTTTAAGAATTGCAAAGAGAATTTCTTGTTTTCTTAGTGTACTTGCGTTTTCAATACCAAGCTCCTCTGCCTGAGTAATAAGTTGTTCGGATGATTTGAGTTTTAGTTCTTGTATGTTCATGATTTGAAATTATTAAGGACTTAATAATAGATTAAATATATATGCTATTAGCAAATATTCAACCCTAGATAGGCTTAAAAATCACAACAAATATGATTAAAATAAGCAATAACGTCGGTATTTCATTTATAAATCGATAAAATTTATGTGAATGTGTATTAAGATCTAATTTGAACTGTCCTAAAATTCGACCAAGATAAAAATGATAAATTGTTAATATAACCACAAATATGAATTTCAAAATCATCCAAGTTTGTCCAAGTTGTTGAAATCCTATTTCATGGATAAGTAGCAAGCCAAATAACCAGGATAATATCATTGCTGGTGTCATGATATAAAAAAATAGTTTTCTTTCCATAACCTTAAATACATCTGATATAATCGGCTGAGTATTGTTTTGAGAATGGTAAACGAAAATCCTTGGAAGATATAACAATCCAGCCATCCAAGAAATAACAGATATTAAATGTAACGATTTAAAAAGTAAGTAAGTATTCATTAATCAGATATTTTTTTGAATTAAAGATTTTAATAAAATTATGTGATCGTCATTATCATTCAAACATGGCACCATATCAAAATTTTCTCCACCAGATTCTAAAAAACTCTCTTTTCCTTGAATTTGTATTTCTTCCAAAGTTTCTACACAATCTGAGGAAAATCCTGGACATATAGCTAAAACATTTTTTTTACCCTCTTTAGGTAAACTCTCTAAGGTTTTGTCTGTGTAAGGTTGAAGCCACTTCTCAGGGCCAAATCTAGACTGGAATGTTGTCTTAATTTCAACTGAAGTAAATTTTTCTGATATAAGTCTCGTTGTTTTATGACAATAGCAATGATAAGGGTCACCTTTATCAAAATATTTTTGTGGTATTCCGTGATAAGAAGCCAATATCAAATCTGGTTTCCAATTTATTTCTTTAATTTTCTTATTCAAAGAATTTACAAGCGCTTCTATGTATAAAGGGTCAGATTCATAATGTGGCACTATTTTTAGTGAAGGCTGCCATCTCATTTTCATAAGAGTTCTATATACTTCATCGCAGACGGTTGCTGTAGTTGCTGCTGCGTATTGAGGATAAAGTGGAAGAATTATTAAATTTTCACAGCCCATTTCATGAAGTGTTGCAATTTTACTTCTTATGCTTGGATTTCCATATCTCATAGCATAATCTATTATTAGGTTTTTTTCAGATATTAAGTTTGAAAGTTTTTCTGCTTGCTTTTGTGTGTAATGTAAAAGTGGTGAAATGTTTTTGTCCTTCATCCAAATTTCTTTGTAAGCTTTTGCAGTTTTAGAGGGTCGAAAAGTTAATATAAAAACATTTAAGATAAACTGCCAAATTATGGGGTTAACCTCGATTACTCTTCTGTCTGATAAAAATTCTTTAAGATATTTTCTTATATCTAACCAGCTTGTAGAGTCAGGTGTTCCCAAATTTATTATTAAAACTCCAGTTTTGCCAAAATTTATTGGTGGATGCTCATTTTTGTTTTTCATTAATAGTCTTTCACTGTTTTCACTAAATAATCCATCATATTTGGATCTGTTTCTGGTAAAACACCATGTCCTAAATTAAATATATAAGGGTGATCTTTAAATATATCTAAATATTTTATTGTTTCTTTTTTTATGTTTTCTTTATCGGATAGCAAAACCTTTGGGTCCATCCCGCCTTGCACAGGAATTTTTATTTCTTTATTAATTTTTGTTGGATCGACCTCATAATCAATACAAATTGTATCTGGTTTAACAATTTCACAATAATCTTTATAATTTTTTATTCCTCTTGGGAAGCAGATAACAGGCACGTTTAACGATTTAACATAATTAACCAAGCTTAATGTAGGATTATATATATAATAAGATAAATCTTTTTCTTTTAATAAGCCAGCCCAACTATCAAAAATTTGAATTATTTGAGCCCCGCTATCAATTTGATTTTTAATATGTATTTTTAAAAATTTATCTAAAATTTTTAAAACTTTATCAATTAAATATTTATCTTCATAAAAATTATCGTTTAAGTTTAATTTTGGCGATTTTTTATTCAACATGTAAACCAATAAAGTCCAAGGTGCTCCTATAAAACCTATGGTAGTTTTATTTTTTGTGTATTGAGAATTACTAACTAATTTAATTAATTTATAAACAGCCGAAAGTTTTTTAACGAAGTCAACCTCTTCGACATTAGAAATTTTTTCTAAATCAAGATTGCCAAGTAATGGACCTATATTTTTTTTAAATTCAACATTTTGATTTAATCCGTATGGTAACATTAAAATATCAGAGAAAATTATTGCTGCATCTAAATTAAATCTTTTTAAGGGTTGTAAAGTGATCTCACTAGATAATTTTTCATTAAGACAAAGTTTGATAAAATCTGGATTTTGTTTTCTTATTTCTCTAAACTCAGGCAAATACCTTCCTGCTTGTCTCATAATCCAAATCGGATTAATGTTACTTTTCTTATTTACTATTACTTCCTCGATTGGAGACATATTAATAATTAAATATAATTAGTAGTAATGTTAGTATAATATGTGAATATTGGTGATTAAATTTAGTGAACATTTTATTAACAATTTATCAACATTTAAGGCTTAAATTTTATTAAATATATACGCAAAATTGAAGCTTATTAACTAAATACATTAAATGGCTATTAAAGATTTTAACATGTTTGATATTGTTAATAAAAGTATTGTTTTACAACGTAAATTTAAAATTATGAAAAATGTCCAATATGATAAATATAATACAAATTTATACACATTTTATACATGAGTAATTTATATCAAATTTATTTAATATCAGATGCAACTGGTGAAACTTTAGACCGTATCTTTATAGCTATTAAAGCACAATTTAAAAATATAAATTACAAAGTACACACTTATTCTTTTACTAGAACAGAAAATCAAATTTTGAAAATTTTAGAAAACGCAGAGCAAGAAAAAAACTCAATAATTTTGTATTCCATCGTAGACAGTAACTTAGCAAAATATCTTGCTAAAAACAGTGATATGAAAAAAATTCCATGTTTTGGTGTGTTGGGTGATCTAATATTAAGTTTTTCTAAACTTTTAAACCAAAAAGCCTCACACCAACCAAGTGGTCAATATGCTCTAAATGAAGACTACTATAAAAGAATTGAAGCAATTCAATTTACAATGAATCATGATGATGGCAATCTTGTAAAAGAAATAAAACAATCTGATATAATTTTGTTAGGGGTTAGTAGAACAAGCAAAACCCCTACAGCTATTTTTTTAGCAAACAAAGGCCTTAAAACATCCAACATTCCCTTAATAACAGAAGATTCTATTCCAGACATTTTAAAACAAAATCCAAAAACTTCATGTGTTGTGGGATTAAACACCGAACCAGAAAGGTTAGTAGAAATAAGAAAAAACAGAATGAACTCTCTAAAAGAAAATACCAATAAATTATACACCAATTTAGAACAGATAAAAAAGGAAGTGGACATGGCAAAAAATACCTTTAAAAAATATAAATGGCCATCAATCGATGTAACCAGAAAATCTGTAGAAGAAACGGCAGCTTCGATAATTAAAATATACGAAATTTTTAAAGAAAATGCTTAAAATTATTCTTGCTTCTCAAAGCAAAGTTAGAAAGAAAATTCTTGATGAACACAATATTTTGAACGAAGTTAGACCATCAAATGTTGATGAAGATGTTGTTAAATCAAGTTTGTTAAAAGAAAAAGCTTCACCAGAGATAATATCAAAAAATTTAGCTGAATTAAAAGCCAACAAGATAAGTGGGAAATATAGTGATAATTTAGTTTTAGGCGCTGATAGTGTCATCGATTTAAACGGAGAATTAATATCAAAACCGGACAATAGAGAAAAAGCTTTGGAAATTTTAAGAAAACTTAATGGCAAAAAAAGCTCCAAATGTATCAATAAATGATAAAGCACCAACTTGGCTTAGAAAAGTTAACCAAAAAATTCCTATAATAAAGCCTATGATAGTGATTATCAAACCCGCACTTTTAATAGATAAAGAAAAAGGTAAAAAATTAATTAAAGTATATTGAGATGGAATAAAGTTTGCTATTAAATTTGTTGAGGCAGAGGCAATAATTATAAAAATTAAAGCTAAAACAATCAGAAATAAATTATCTATTTTTCCAAGAATATCTGTAGGATTTGTTAATATTCTAGAAAGATTTTCCGGATCTTGCTTTAAAAATGCATCCATGCCTGAAACTATAAATAAAGCAGCAAAGGAAAAAATTATCAAATTTAATATTAAAGCTAGATTTCCTTTTTTGAGCTGACTTTCACTTTTTACATACCTTGAAAAATCCCCAAAATTTAAAATTATAATCGAAAAATATGCAAATACCGTGCTGGTGACTGTTATTAATGGCACAAAATTATTTTTATTCAGAAAATTTTTTGTATTTAATGAATTTAAAAATGCACTAGACGTTAATTTAACGTCACTTAGTAAAACAGATAAAAAAAACAATAAAATTCCAAGATAAACTGTAATTGCTGAAAAAATAATAATCTTTTTATTCATGTTCATTCCAATACTAAATAGAAATCCTTGAAAAATTATTGCTATGATAATTGCAATCCAATCAATTAAGTTCATACCCAAAAAGAATAAAAGTAATAATTGTTGATCAAGTATTGCAGGTTCTATAGAAAAAATTCCAATTCTAATTAAATAACTAAATGCTTTTGATAAAAAATATGTTTGAATACCAAATAAAAAAATACCAACTAAAAATCTCAGTAAACCAAAGTATTTTGCTCCAATAATACCTAATGAGGGTCGTAATAAAACAACAAAGGGTAGTCCATATTTTTGAGATGGCTTTCCAATTAAGTTTGAAAATAGATAGACTAGAAGAGTTCCAAATATTGTTCCAAAAAATACGATAAAAGTATTAAGATTATAGATTACATATAAAGAGGTGATTAATGAGAAACCTATAACACTCTGAATATTTACACCCCAAAAACAAAATAAAACTTTCCAATCCCAATTTTTATCATTGGGGTTTACTGAAACTAAATCCCAATTAGTAAGATTTTTTTTTAAATTTTGAGGACTCACTTAGACAATATAAAACTTAAAGTTTCTACTGTCCATATAAGAGAGTTGGTAACCAAAGAGCAATTTTAGGAAATATTATAATTAATACTAAACCAATGACTTGTAAGACCATAAATTGCATCATTCCATAATAGATGTCTTTAAGATCCCATTCAGGAACAACTCCTTTTAAAAAATACGCTGATAAAGCCACTGGTGGAGATAGCCAGGCGGTTTGTAGATTCACTGCAACTAATATTGCAAACCAAGTTAAATTAAATCCTAATGCTTCCACCAAAGGTAAGATAATTGGGACTATTATCATTACTATAGGAACCCATTCTAATGGCCAGCCTAATAAAAAGATCATAACCATTATCATTGCTAAAATTAAATACTTGTTCATTTCTAGTCCTAATAAAAATTCAGTTAGCAAAGTTGGTGTTCCTAGTCTTGCAAAAACTGCACCAAAGAAATTTGAAGCTGCAACTAAAACCATAATTAAAGCTGTAATTTCTAAAGTTTTTACCAAAGCTTCTTGTAATTTAGACAGTGATAATTTTTTATAAGCTAAAGAGAGAAGTAATGCTCCCATAGCACCACATCCTGCTGCTTCTGTTGGAGTTGCAAATCCAAATAATATACTCCCCAAAGCTGCAAAAACTAAGGCCGCAGGAGGGACTAAGCCAAGGAAAAACTCGACCCAAACTTCTTTCATACTGGCAGCTCTCATATCATCAGGTAATACCGGTCCTAACTTAGGATTAATCATACATCTTATTGTTGTGTAAGCTGCATATAAACTTGCAAGAAGTACTCCTGGTAAGATTGCAGCAGCAAATAAATCTATAACTGGGATTTCCATTATAGGACCCATGACAACAAGCATAATGCTTGGAGGAATTAAAATACCCAGGGTTCCACCTGCAGTGATCGTACCTGCTGCTAGCTTAACGTCATAACCTGATCTATTCATTGATTTAGCAGCCATGATGCCAAGAATAGTTACTGATGCACCTACAATACCTGTGGCTGCAGCAAAAATTACTGAGACAAATAAAACTGCGTAATATAGCGAACCCTTAACTTTTGCTAACATTAATTGAAAAGCTGAAAATAATCTTTCCATTAATCCAGCTTGTTCCATCATTATCCCCATAAACACAAAGAGTGGCACGGCGGCAAGAGTTTGCTCAGTCATTACCATGGAAAATTGAAGTGTCATCAAATAAAAAACTAATTTTCCAAAACCAAGGTATCCAAAAACAAATCCTAAAAATATCAAAGTGAATGAAATTGGAAACCCTACAAAAATTGCAAAAAGCATTACACCAACGAGAATAAAACCTAAAATTGCTGGATCAATTAACTCAGCTATCATTATTTTTTATCCTCTCCTGGCCACTCACCTTTTTTTGCTGCCCAATAACTTTTAAGTAATTCTGAGAAACCTTGAATAAGTAAAAAAATAATTCCGACTAATAAACAAGTTTTTATAGGCCACATGAAAGGCATCCATGTGGTATCCATACCTCTTTCACCTCTTCTAATAGACTCTTCTACAAACCCAATTGTCATGTAAAGAAAAACCAAAAGACCAGGAAAATAAAATAATAGATATAGCCAAAAATCTATCAAACCTTGGGTTTTTGTTTTGAAATTTCTATATAAAAAATCTGCTCTGATGTGTACACCTCGAGAAAGCGCGTAACCAGCTCCTAACATAAACAACGCCCCGTAAAGGAAACGGCTAATGTCATAAGCCCAAATTGTGGGTGCTAAAAATAGTTTTCTTGCAAGAACTTCATAAGTCATTGCAAATATTAGTGGCATCAATATCCAACAAACAATATTACCAATCCACTTACTAAATTTATCAATATTAATAATAGATTTTGCCATCCATGATGGCATATCAGTTGGCATTTTTCCTGATCCACCTCTCCTTTCGGCAATCATTTCATCTGAGATATCTAGTTTACCAGGTTCTTCTGCCATAAAATTTTAGTTAAAAAAATTAGAGCGGACTGTAAAAGTCCGCTCTAAAAAATCAAGATTAATTACTTATTACTTTAATGTTGCAGCGTGAGCCATTCCTAGCTTCGCATTAGACATTTGAGCACCGCTCCAGAAAGGAACAGCAACATCAGCAAAGTTTTTCATTGAAGTATAAACTTCATTGAAGAATTTGTTCTTCTCTGCGTTTTTATTCAATGTAGCTTTTGCAGCTGCCATGTACTCTGTAAAGTAGTCTGATGGAGTATCTTCTAATTTTACCCCATGTTTAGTAGTAAGTTCTTGTAATGCTTTTCCATTTTCATAGATTCTGTAACTTAAAGATTTAGCTAATGAAGCATTAGCTGCAACTTCAAGAGACTTTTTCTCATGAGCACTCATAGCATTATAAGTTTTTCCAGTAATGTAAAAGTCAGCATTTACTACTACTTGGTGTAAACCTTGTAGGTAATAGTGCTTTAATACTTTTTGGAAACCAAATGTTAAGTCTGGTTTAGGACAACACCACTCAGCAGCATCAATAGTTCCTGCCTCAAGTGCTGGTAGAATATCTCCACCACCCATTGCAACAGATGCTATACCAATGTCTTTGTATGTTTGTCCTGGAATTCCTGGGGGAGTTCTGAACTTATATTTTCTAAAGTCAGCCATATCTTTAATTGGTTTTGGAAACCAACCTAAAGCTTCTGGACCAACTGGTTGAAGCATAAATCCTTTGATATCTCTTCCCATTTCTTTCCAAAGTTGATCGTATAATTCTTTACCACCACCGTATTGAAACCATGATAGAAACGCTAAGTTGTCGATACCAACTCCACCACCAGCTACTGGCGAACCAAATAACATAGCAGCAGGGTGATCACCTGACCAATAGTGTGTCCATGCGAAACCACAATCAATCAATCCTTTATCAACAGCATCTAGAGTTTCTTTAACTCCCACAACTGCACCTGCTGGTAAAATTTCAAATTTTAACGAACCAGATGTAAGTTCTGTTACTGTATCAGTAAAGTCCTTTAACATTTTAACTTCATCAGCTTTAGTGTTAAGAACTGTCTGACATTTTAGTGTTTTTGCAGCATTAGCACTAGATGCAAATCCAAGTACCAAAACAGTTGCAAACAACATTGAAATGATTTTTTTCATTATATTTCCTCTTGTTAGTTAAATTTAACGTCAACATACAATCAGAAAAACAAAGGTCGTACAAGTGACAATTGATTAATATGAGTGTAAAGATGAACAAATGAGATTTATAAAAATAACTTTTCAACTATAGATGGAAAACTTTGATTTTATAATTTTAGGAGCTGGATCTGCTGGATGTGTTTTGGCTAATAGATTATCTGAAAATCCAAAAAATAAAGTTCTCTTAATTGAGGCTGGCGGTAAAGATAATTATCCTTGGATACACATACCAGTTGGTTATTTTAAAACTATGCATAATCCTTCAGTTGATTGGTGTTACAAAACTGAACCTGATGAAACAATGAATAATCGATCAATTCGTTATCCTAGAGGGAAAACTTTAGGAGGAAGCTCAGCTATTAATGGTTTGCTATATATAAGAGGTCAAAGTAGAGATTATGATATTTGGCGTCAACTGGGTAATACTGGTTGGGGTTGGGATGATGTTCTGCCTTACTTTATCAAAGCTGAAGATCAAGAACGTGGTAAAGATGATTACCATGGTGTTGGAG
>CACCJO010000013.1 GCA_902546375.1 uncultured Pelagibacteraceae bacterium | reverse complement strand
ATTCAATCAATTTTTCAGTTTTATTTTTGTTTTTTTCTTATGAATTGGATATTACACTTTTTATTGTGAACAATTTTTTTACATTTTTATTTTACATAATATTTTCAATATTTTTTAAGAGGTATTTAAAAAGTTTAGATGATTAATATTAATATAAGTGACAGTGCAACTAAATTAAATTCATTAAATCGAAGAATGTTTATTCTTGCAACAGCTAAAATTATCATTCTAGGTGGAATAGTTAGTAGATTATTTTTTTTACAAGTTAAAGAGAATAAAAAATACTTAACACTATCTGATAAAAATAGAATTCGAGAATGGAAGTTACCCCCTATTAGAGGAGAATTTCAAGACTATTTTGGAAATACGATTGCTGGAAACTTTGAGGCTTATCAACTCCATATCATACCAGAGGAGGTTGAGGATTTTAGATATGTAATTTATCGTGTAAAAGAATTATTGGAATTAAGTGATAAACAATTTAAAAAAATTGTAAAAAAAAAGAATGAAATAAAACCATGGGAAACATTAATTGTTGCAGATAATTTAAGTTGGGAAAAATTTTCTAAAATTAATAATCACCTTTATGATCTTAATGGTGTTAAACCAGTCATTTCAATATCAAGAGATTATCCGTATAAAGAAAATTTCACTCATGTTTTAGGTTATGTTAGCCAGGCTAATGAAAATGACCTTTTAACAAATGAAAATATAAAAGAAAAATTTGTACCTGGATTAAAAGTTGGAAAAACAGGTTTAGAAAAATCATTTGAACAGAAATTAATTGGATCAAATTCTGTGGAGCGATATGAGGTTAATGCTTATGGTAGAAGGATTAGTCAATTAGCATTTCAAAAAGGAGATAAGGGAGAAACAATCAAACTTACAATAGATACAAAAATTCAAGAGTTAACAAATGAGTTACTTAAAGAAAAAGCTGGATCAATATGCGTAATGGATATTTATACAGGTGCAATTATTGCAATGCATTCTTCCCCGTCCTTTGATCCCAACTCTTTTGTCTTTGGAATAAGCCAAGATGAATGGCAACTGATAAGAAACAATCCAATGAAACCCCTAGTAAATAAATCATTATCAGGAAATTATTCACCAGGATCAACCATAAAACCTATAGTTGCTTTATCCGCTTTAGAAAATGAAATTATTAAACCAGATTTTACAGTTCAATGTAAAGGACACAAAAATCCTTTAGAATTGTACGGGCAAACTTATCATTGTTGGAAAAAAGAAGGACACGGATTTGTAAACTTAAGAGAAGCGATGAAGCAATCTTGTGATACATATTTTTATGAAGTCGCAAGGCGATTAGGTGTGGATCGATTAAGTGTTACTGCAAAAAAATTTGGATTGGGGCAGAAAGTCTTTAAAGATGTATTCGATAATGAAAAGAAGGGTTTAGTTCCTAATACAGAATGGAAAAAAAATGCATTAGGAAGAAATTGGGTGCTTGGTGAAACAATAATTACTGGTATTGGTCAAGGATTTATTCAAACAACTCCAATACAATTATGTTTGATGACTGCCCAAATAGCTAATGGTGGATATAAAATTTATCCTAAAATAGTAGCAAATGATGACAATCAATATGCAGATAAGTTTATTCCGTTATATAAAAAGTCTAGAAATATTAAAATTGTTCAAGATGCAATGTTTAGTTCTACAAATGAAGTGAGAGGAACTTCTTACAGATCTCGTTTGGATGATCCTAAATATCGATTTGCTGGAAAAACTGGAACTTCACAGGTCAAGAAAATAACTGAACTAGATCGTGAGTTAGATCTTAAAACATTTCAAATTCCTTATGAAGAGAGAGATCATGCTTTATATGTAGCCTTTGGGCCTTATAAAAGCCCAAGGTATGCGTTAAGCATAATTATAGAACATGGTGGCTCTGGAGGAACTGTTGCAGCTCCATTAGCTAAAAAATTATTTAAAATGATTGTTGACAGACATGAAATAAGAAAAAATTACGACAACAAAAAATATTTGGATATCTAATGTACCAATACAGAAGATTTAATAACAAAAATGGTTTTTTCCAAAAATTTGGAAATTTAGATTATATTCTTTTATCATGCCTTCTAATTCTTGGATTTGTTAGTCTTGCAACAATGTATTCTACTGACGGGGGTGAAGTTTTATTTCATACAAGAAGTCACTTCATAAAATTTGTTGTTTTCTTCTCAATGATGCTTGTGATTTCATTTATCAACATAAAATTTTGGTTCTCTCTTGGTTATTTATCTTATGCAGTTATTTTAGGAATGTTAATTTGGACTATAAATTTTGGTATTACTGCATCAGGATCTAAAAGATGGATTGATTTATATTTTTTAAATATTCAGCCGTCTGAATTGATGAAAATTTTCATTATTTTATGTCTAGCAAAATATTTTCATCGAATGAAAGCGCAACATGTAAACTCTTTTTATAGTCTTTGTTTTTCCTTAATAATCATATTCGTTCCAATGAGTTTAGTAATTATACAACCAGATTTAGGTACCTCATTACTTATTGCAATAAGTGGAATAGTTGTCTTGTGGTTTGCTGGATTAAATCACAAATATTTTTTTTATTCTTGTTTACTATCAATCATTTCATTGCCAATTATCATTTCTTTTCTAAAACCTTATCAAAAACTTAGAGTATTAACTTTTCTAAATCCAGATAGAGATCCTTTAGGAGCCGGTTATCAGATTATCCAATCTAAAATTGCGGTTGGATCAGGAGGTTTCACTGGTAAAGGTTTTCTAAAAGGAACACAAAGTTATCTAGAATTTCTACCTGAGAAACATACAGATTTTATATTTACCCTTTTTTCAGAAGAATTTGGTTTTATAGGGTCAGTTTTGTTACTTTTAATTTATAGTATAATAATTTACCGAGTTATCAGAATAGGTGCGCTTTCTAGAAGTTATTTTGCAAAATTATTTTGTTACAGCTTTGGAACATCAATTTTTATATATGTTGTAATAAATATGAGTATGGTTTTAGGTCTACTCCCTATTGTAGGTTCACCTTTACCGATAATGTCATATGGTGGTTCATCAATGTTAGCCACGATGATAGGATTTGGAATTGTGATGAGTGCCAAAACTCATAGTCAACAATCCATTGCATAAGTATAATTTGTCGCTTAATCTTAATTAATATTTCATTATATAGTCTTTGAATGAATAAACTTAAAGTAGGTATAGTTGGAGCTGGTATTCAAGGTATTTCTAACGCTTTATTTTTGCAGAAAAAAGGTTTTGATGTAACGATATTTGATCGAGAAAATCCAGGAAGCCCTGTAGCATCTTACGGAAATGCTGGTCATTTTTCTCCCTATGCTTCATTGTCTTTAAATAGAACTGATATTTTATTGGACGTCCCCGCTATGCTAATGAGCTCAACAGGACCTCTTGCTCTTAAATGGAACTATGTTCCAAAAATGATCCCTTGGTTTATGAAATTTATATTGAACACCACAAAAAATAAAATGATGCATACTGCAAAAAATATGCATCAAATTTTAGATTTAGCCTTACCAGCCTATGATGAATTATTTGATGAAGTTGATATTGAAGGTTTAGTCGAAAACAAAGGAATTTTGTATATTTGGAACGATCAAGATTTGAAAAGCAGAGAATTAGAAATTAATGTTAGAAAGGAATTAGGAGTTCAGCAACAACTTGTAAATAAAAAAGAAATTCATGATTTAGAGCCTAATATAAAACCATTTTATCATGCTGGTGTTTATTATCCTTACGCAAGACACGCAAGAAATCCAAAAAAAATCCTGCTTAAATTTTTTGATTTATTTCTTAAAAAGGGCGGGCAATTTAAAAAAACGGAAGTTAAAAGCATAGACTTTCAAGATGAACTACCAATCTTAAAAACGGAGTCTGAAAAATTTTTATTTGATAAATTGGTGATAGCCTGTGGAGCTTTTTCAAAAAAATTAACTGATAATTTAGATGAAAAAATACCTTTAGATACCGAGCGTGGTTATCATGTTCACTTTAAAGATTGCGACCATCTTTTACAAAGACCAGTTATTTTTTCAAATCGAGGATTTGGAATTACTCCAATGGAACAAGGATTAAGAGTTGTAGGCACTGTCGAGTTTGGTGGATTGAAAAATCCTTTATCAAAATCTCGTATTAAAAATTTGATTAATAACGCCAAGTACATGTTAGGAGACTTACCCGATCATGAGGATGAATGGTTAGGATTTAGACCAACATTACCTGACTTTTTACCGGTTATGGGTCCGTCAAAAAATCATAAAAATGTATTCTATTGTTTCGGTCATCATCATTTAGGATGGACATTAGGTCCAATATCTGGAAAGATTGTTTCCGGAATGATAGCTAAAGAAAACACCAATTTAAATTTAGCCCCTTATAGCTCAACCAGATTCAATTAGTAAAATGCAAAATACCAAAGCATATATCATGCTGGTATGCGCAACTTTATTCTGGGCTGGTAATTTTATGGTCGGTAAGTATGCTTTCTTGGTTGAGATACCTCCTCTAACTTTAGTGTTTTATCGATGGTTACTTGTTTGGATTATATTGTTACCTTTTACTTTTAAAGAAATAATTAAATATAAAGATACAATTTTAAATAATTTACCTTTATTATTTTTTTTGGGTTTTACAAGTGTTGGTTTGTTTAATTCTTTTACTTATTTATCTTTAATTCATACCCAAGTCATTAACGCATCTCTTTTTAATACGGCTATTCCAGCTATAATAATTTTACTTTGTTTTTTATTTAAAGTTGAACAAACTAATAAGTATCAAATTTTAGGGCTTATCATTTCAGTGTGTGGTATTCTGGCGATTATTACCAGACTTAAGTTGGACATTTTGTTTTCCCTAAATTTTAATAAAGGCGATTTGATAATGATAGGAGGTGTTATCACATGGGGAGTTTATTCAACTCTCTTAAAGAAAAAAAAATTTACTCTTCCGTTATTAACTTTGGTTCATGTTATTTGTACATTTGGTTTGATAACTGTGTTGCCCCAATTTTTATATGAATACTCTAATGGAGAATTAATTAAGTTCGATATAAATTTAATCTACACTTTAATATTTTTAGCTCTTTTTCCTAGTGTAGGCTCTTACTATTGTTGGGCAGGTGCTGTTTCTATTATTGGAGCAAATAGAGCAGGCATTTTCTTATCTTTAATTCCGTTGTTTAGCACCATAATGGCAATACTTTTTTATAACGAACAATTTAAATTTTTTCACTTGATTGGTGCAATTTTAATTATATTAGGTTTATTTTTATCAAATAAGGAAATTAAAAATGCTTAAAGTTGCTATCTTAGACGATTATCAAAATGTCTCTCAACAATTTGTTGACCTTGAAAAATTAGCAGGAAAGTACGAAATCAAAATTTTTAGTGAGCCTTTTGAGGATGAAGCAGATGCTCTTGATAAATTGTCTGAATTTGAGGCTTTACTGATTATGAGAGAGAGAACACCAATTACAAAAAATTTAATAGAAAATCTGACTAAATTAAAATTTATTATTACCAGCGGATTAACAAATAAATCTATTAATCTTGAGGCTGCAAAAAAAAGAAAAATCATTGTTAGTGGGACGGACAGCAATCAAAATTCAGTTCCTGAGCTTACTTGGACATTAATTCTCGGATTAGCAAGAAATTTAAAAGAAGAAATTGATAATATGTACCAGGGTTATTGGCAGACTACTATTGGAGTAGAACTAAAAGGAAAAATACTTGGTTTAATTGGTCTAGGAAAGATTGGATCTCAAGTTGCTAAAATTGGAAAAGCATTTGGTATGCAAGTGATGGCATGGAGCGAAAATCTTAATTTAGATACCTGCAAAGAATTAGATGTTTTACCTTGTAGCAAAGAAGATTTAATTAAGAACTCAGATTTTTTATCTATTCATGTCCAAGGGGGTGATAGATACAAAGACTGTATTACAATTAAAGAGATGGATAAAATGAAAAAAACAGCTTTTTTAATTAATACCTCAAGGGGACCAATCATAAACGAGGACGATTTAATAATTGCATTATCCACAAATGAAATAGCTGGAGCAGGATTAGATGTTTACGAAAAGGAACCTTTGCCAGATAATAATAAACTTAGATTTTTACCTAATGTATTATTAACTCCTCATATTGGATATGTGACTGCTGAAAATTATCAAATTTTTTACAGTCAAATGATCGAGTCTTTAGAAGCCTGTGTAAATGGTAAACCAATTCGTGTCATTGAATAATAATGGAATTACCAGTCGTTAATCATAAAGATTATTTTGCAAAAATTGGCGATGATCATAAATTTCCAATAAATAAATTTGGTGATCTTGCAGATTATTTAATAAACAAAAAAATTGTAAAAAAATTTCACAAACCATACCCTTGCTCGATAGAAACTTTAAAAAGAGCACATTCGGAGGAATATATTAATCACATTAAAAATAAAACTTTGGATGAAATTGGTATCAAAAAAATAGGATTTCCATTAGTCGACAGTGTGGTTCAAAGATCTTTTATAGCAACTGGTGGCACAGTTTTAGCCTCTAAGTTAGCGATAAATTATGGTGTAGCTTGTAATACTGCAGGCGGTAGTCATCACGCTAATTATAAAGGTGGTGCTGGTTATTGTGTTTTCAATGATGTAGCAGTAGCATCACAATATTTATTAAATAGAGGGTTAGCTGGAAAAATCTTGATTGTAGACTTAGATGTTCATCAAGGAAACGGTAATTCAGATATATTTAAAGATAATAGAAATGTTTTTACTTTTAGTATGCATTCTAAATCAAATTATCCTGCAAAAAAATCTATTAGTGACTGTGACGTTGAGCTCGAAAACGACTTAGAGGATAAAGATTATTTAAAGATACTAAAATTTTATTTAAATGAATTAAATCAAGAAAATTTTGATTTCGTTTTTTATATCGCAGGTGTTGATATTCATTTTAACGATAGACTTGGAAAACTAAAAATTTCTGATGAGGGAGTAAAAAAAAGAGATGAAATTGTTACCGAAAACTTTTTTTCTAAAGGAATACCTCTTTGTGGTGTCTTAGGTGGCGGGTATAATAAAGATTCTAAAAAGCTTGTAGAATTACATTCTTATTTACATCAATCATGTGCTAAATTAGTTTAATGGTATGAGCAAAAAGAACTCAAATTTAACAGCAGAACAAAAATTAGTTATGTTTGAAGATGGCACTGAACCACCAGGTTCAAGTGAGTTAAATAATGAAAAGCGAGAGGGAAGTTACCATTGTGCAAATTGTGATGTAAAATTATTTGACTCAAAAACTAAGTATGAAAGTGGATCAGGTTGGCCATCTTTTTTTCAATCACTGCCAGATGTATTTGAGACTAAAACTGACCATTTAATAGGTTATGCAAGAACAGAGTATCACTGTAAAAATTGCAATGCCCATCACGGACACATTTTTGATGATGGACCTTTGCCAACTGGAAAAAGATATTGCAATAATGGTGTATGTTTAGTTTTTAAAGAGACCAAATAATTTAAATTAAAATGAGTAAAATTAAGTTTATCTTCTATTTATTTTTAGCTTTTGTTGCATACAAAGGTTTTGTTGCATTTAAAGATTTTGAGATTGGTGTTGATAATCGTGTAGCCGAAATAGAGGAGAAAGCAGGTTTTGAGAGAGAAGATGAAGTCATCGGTCTTATGATGTATTTAGGTGACCCTCCAAGATTAACAGAACATTTGTATACGGAAAACAGATCAAGATGCTTGGAGATGAAAGAAATAGCAGAAGAAACTTCGTTCGCTTATTATGAATGTGCAAGAGTTAATGCAGTAATAAGTGGTAAAAAGATTGTGAGCATAATTGAGGAGCTTGAAGTAATCCAATAATTAGTAATTTATATGTTCAATTATTTTAAGAAAATACTTGTATTATTTTTAATCTTTAATCTAACTTTTGTTAGTAAAGCTCAAGCAGAGGCAACTTTCAATGACATAAATGGGAATGGAACAGGTTTTGATATTAGTGATCAAGATACTCAACCTAGAGGTATTGCTTTTAACAATGATGGAACCAAGATGTTTATAGTAGGTGATCAAGGAAATGATATAAATTCATATACATTATCAACAGGTTTTGATTTATCAACACGAACTTTTGATGACATAAATGGAGATGGATCAGGTTTTGACGTTAGTGGTCAAGATCTTACTCCTCAATATATTAAATTTAATAATGATGGAACCAAGATGTTTATCTCAGGTAATACTGGTAAAGATATAAATTCATATACCTTATCTACAGGCTTTGATTTATCAACAGCAACTTTTGATAACATAAATGGAAATGGAACAGGTTTTGATATTAGTGATCAAGATGTGCAAACTAGAGGTATTGCTTTCAACAATGATGGAACGATAATGTATTACTTAGGTAATCTTGATGATGATTTAAATGTATATACACTATCTACAGGCTTTGATTTATCAACTGCAACTTTCAATGACATAAATGGAGATGGATCAGGTTTTGACATTAGTGGTCAAGTAACTGTTCCTAGGGGTATTACTTTTAATAATGATGGAACTAAAATGTTTATAGTAGGTGATGCAGGAAATGATGTAAATGAATATACATTATCAGTAGGCTTTGATTTAACATCAACTGTAACTCATGTAGGAAAGTTTGTTGTTACTGATCAAGAGACCAATCCTCAAGGTATAGCTTTTAATACAACTGGAACTAAAATGTTTATAGTAGGTAATGCTGGTGATGATATAAATGAATATACTTTAAGATGTGCTTTTACAGTTACTAATTCAGGATGTGAAGACCCACCAAAAATTAAAGATGTAAGAGGTATAAATGATGCACAAATTAATACTGCTAAAAAGTTTGCTGAAGACACAAGAGTGGCTACTTTTAAAAGACTAGATATATTAAGAGCAAATAAATACCAAACGAGCGCTCAAAAAATAGAGTTACTCTTTCAAAATGAATTATTTAAGAAAGTATCAAATAATATTACAAGTTCTACTCAAGCTAAATTCAATCCAATTCAAAAGTTAGATCAAATTTTACCTAATGACTGGGAAGCATGGACTGAAGGCAGTATTAGTTTTGGAAAAATTGGTGAGACTTCCTTAAGATCTGCACAAGATATAGATGGAGTTGGTATAACTGTAGGTGCCGATAAAAAAATGGATGAAGACCAAATATCAGGAGTAGCTTTAAGAGTGGGTAACACTGATGTTGATGTTGGAACCTTTGGTTCTGCAGTTGACACTAATGCTTTAAGTTTATCTGTTTATGGGATTAATAGTTTAGAAGACAAGAATTTTTTAAAACATGTTATTGGAGTTAGTTATTTAGATAGTGATATCGTAAGGAAAGACGAAGGAAACACTAACACTCAAACCGGTGACCGTCAAGGTAAGCAAGTTTTTGGTTCACTTGATATTGTTAGAGAATATGAAAACGGTGACTTAACTATTAGTTCAATGGGTAGTATTGATGGAAGTTATACAGCGCTTCATAGCTATACCGAAAGTGGCACTAATCCTATTAGCTATAATGATCAAGCTGTTAAATCTTTAATGGCTTCTTTAGGTGTACTAATTGATAGAGATATTAATTTAGAAAACTCAAATGTAAAATCTAGAGTTAATCTTGAATATGGTAAAGAGTTTACCTCTAACTCTAACGTGGTAACAAGTTATGTATCAGATAGTGAAAGTTTTGAATATCAAGCTGATAACGAAAATAGAGATATATACACAGCAGGACTCGGTTTTGATTTTAAGCATGACCAAGGGTTAACAATTAGTGCAGATTACGAAAGACAGCAAATTAAAGGACACGGCTATATTAATAAATTTACATTATCAACTGGCTTTTTATATAGAAAAGAAACAGAGTTAGCACTTGATCTTAGTGAAGATATGACTTCAAATTTTAAAATTTCTAAAAAGTTAGATGGTTTTGACATGGAGTTAAATTTAGAAAATGATTTTTCTAATCAAGGTAATCATAATGCCAATTTATTTCTATTAAGTAAGTTTTAACATAAAACTAAACTTACTAATATAAGGTTTTTTTCATAAATTTTTTTATTATTTCATCATCCTAATCGTCCAAAATAAATGGAAAATTCCCAATTTTTTTAACCATATTGAGCAATTAAGTTCTTTGGTAAACTATAAAAAAGTATAATCTTGTCTTTAAATAAAATTCTAGATAAAATTAATTATGTTTGAAAAATTGGAAGAATTAGCAAAAAATAATAAAAAAATTTCTGATTTTCATATTAGATCAGGCTCTCCACTTGCTTATAGACAAACTGGAGAAATCATAATGGTTAAGGATGTTGTAGTTAAACCGCAAGATCTAATTGATATGATGACTACGAATTGCAATGAGCATGAAACTAAAAAATTTCAAGACACCCACGAATTAGACTCTGCTGTTACTATAAGTGGATTAAGATTTAGAGCTAATTTCTATAAAACTTTAAATGGTCCAGCAGCGGTGTTAAGGCGTGTAGAAAGCAAAATACCAGAGATGGGTCAATTTGATTTGCCAGATGTTCTTTATGATATAATTGATATGCATAAAGGATTAGTATTGGTCACTGGACCAACTGGATCTGGAAAATCAACTACACTGGCTGCAATTGTTAATGAAATCAATAAAACAAGAACTGCTAATATTATAACTGTAGAAGATCCAGTAGAATTTATTCATACTGACCAAAAAAGTATAGTTTCTCATAGAGAAGTAGGAAAACAAACACAATCCTTTGCAAGTGCATTAAAGGCTGCTCTTAGAGAAGACCCTGACGTTATATTAGTAGGTGAGATGAGAGATTTAGAAACTGTAAGTTTAGCTTTAACTGCTGCAGAAACTGGACATTTAGTATTTGGAACACTTCATACTAGTGGAGCACCCAATACAATTAACAGAATTATTGACGTATTTCCTCCAGAGCAACAAGCTCAAATACGCGCACAATTATCAACATCTTTAAAAATGGTTGTAACTCAAAGATTATTAAAAACTAAGGATGGACTCGGTCGAGTTGGTGCTTTTGAAGTAATGAAATGTAATGCTCCAATACAAAACTTAATCAGAGAAGCAAAAATTCATCAAATACCAAGCATCATGCAGACTGCAGTAAAAGATGGAATGATCACAATGACAAAATCATTGGAGAATCTAGTTCAAGCAGGAAAAATTGATGCACTCAACACCAAAGAAAATTAAAGGTTTTACAATTTTAGAGGTAATAATTGTTCTTTCCCTTGTAGGAATAATTTCAGCAATAGGTATACCAAATTTTAATTCTTGGAATAAAAGTAGAATAGTGAAAGGCGAAGCAGAAAGAGTGAGAGATTTAGTGACTAGTATTAACTCACAAGTTCAAAGGGGATTATATGGATTTGGACAGTTTGAGGTGGACGTTAGTGATGAAGTTATAATTTTTAGTACCCAGGGAATTCTTATGGGAAATATGGTAACAAAAGTTCTTACTGAAGCGCAAAAATGTAAAACTACTCAAGAGGGTCCAGATTATTGGGATCATTTTGGTGGGACTGGAATTTCGGAGGTCAGATTTCATGAATCATTTGATATAAAAGTCGATGTCTCAGATAGAGTTGCTGTATGTTTTTCAAAGGATGGCTCTTTATTTGGTTTTACTGATGAATCAAATACAGGTGATGATGATGATGCATCTGAAGAAAGAAGTTTTTCATTTGAAAATATTTTTATTTGTTCCCGTGATATTGAAACTTGTCAAAACCCGGAAGAAGCTGAGGAGCCCAGTGATGGCGGCATTATTTATGTTGTTAGCTGGTCACGATTTGGTAACGTAAAATTAGAGAAATGGAATGGAGTTTCAGAAGAATGGATAGTTCAGTAAATGAAAAATATTAAGCAAAAAGGACTGACTATAATAGAGGCATTGATATCAACAGCGCTGATAGGAATTGGTTTTATAGCCATATTTCAAATGGTAAATTTTTCTGTAAGTTCAATAAATACTTCTGGTGAAAGAACCAAAGCAAACTTTTTAACATCGATGATAGCTGAAGGTTTTATTGGCTACAAAGATTCGATTGGTGGTTTGAATAATGAAGATAAGGAACTGATTTTTTATAAGGATGGTAAGGCTTTTATCAATAATGAAGCCGAGGACATCAGATGTCTTAAGTTTTCAGAATATTATATGGCGCTCTCAAGAGGAAGTAGGCCTCAATGTTCATCATCTACAGGTGCAGATGAACCTGATGCAGATGTTAACCCTGGTTGGAACAATCATGCTTATACAGCTGGGACAGTCACACCTGGATCACTAAAATTTGATAATTGCAATCAAAAAGCCGCCAGCAATTATAACAAAGATAATTTAAAACCAATTCATGGACCAGGAGCTCAAACAGACGAAAATGTTGTGCATAATAAAGTGATCAAATGGACACGTATGATAGGTGAGGATAGATCAATACGTTGTAAAAGCAAAAAAGATTTTAAAACTGTTGATATGTTTGAAATGTGTATTTGGAATTGTCAAGTATACAATCCCAATATTTATGATGAAGCAATGTATGTTGGAAGAATTCAAATTAACCTCAACGACGGTAAAAAAAGAAAATTTTTATACTTTCAATCAGATTACAAAATTAAAAATGTTTATTCTGATTTTATTCCAACAGAGGGTGATAGAGATGATAATGAACTACAGGGATTCGGTGGATAGAAATAAAAATAATATTATTGGATTTACATTAATCGAAATTCTTATTGGGGTAGTCATTTCTGCGATTATGATGGGAGCAATGTTTACAACGTATACAGTAGTAAATAATTCATACAGTCAAGTAAGCGATGTAGCTGGAATAAGTAGATCAGGTAGAGACATTGTTACACTAATGATGAGAGATATTAGATTGGCAGGCTTTAAGTATCATTATGGTACTTTTTCAAATGCTGAAACAGATATTCCAAGAAGAGATTATTTAAAATTTATTACTGGTAATGAAGATGATAGAGATCCTATAGATAGTCATGCACCAATAGTAATTTATAAGAATACATTAAATTACGACGAAATTAATCCTGACTTTACTGATCTTGAAGGATCGTATGTTATAGGTTTAAATGGACACAATGATTTTTGTTGTGATAGAATTCACATTGTTTATGGAGACTTTGTAGAAAATGAAAAAGCTCAACCTTACAAAAGATATAAAATCACTTACTACGCTGTACCTATGCAAAGAGTATCTGATAAAGAGTACGGACCAAACGAAGAGGATCCGACAAAATATTTTGGATTATATAGATCTAAAAGTAGTTGGATCCAACCATTAAATAATAGTGATATTGGAACATGGGTTCATGACTCTGAGGGTGGTTGTCCAGATTGTTATCGTGCGGAATTAGTTAGAGAATACTTAGAGGATATGGAATTTATAGCGATAGATCAAAATGGATTGATGGTTGATGCTCAACCTTCAAATATGGAAAAGATAATGAGTATAAGGTCAGTTGATCTAAAATTAACTTTTAGATCGTCCTCACAAAAAGGATATTTCAAAAATAAAATTAATCGAGTGGTAAAATCTTTTACAGATGAAAGGACTAAACAAATTGATAGTAAATTTCATAGAGATACAATTTTTCTAACTGTGCATACTAGAAATATTGGAGGGGGAGATATTTAATGAGACAAAATTCTGAAAAAGGTTTTGCTTTAGTTTTATCACTTGTCCTTTTGCTGGTTATGTCTTTGATGGGGGGAACATTAATTGTGGTTGCTTCTGGAGATCACAGAAACAATAATACAAGTGATGAGTACCAACAAACTTTTTATGTTGCAGAGACCGCTTTAATAGAAGGTGAAAAATACATAGCTGATAATTATCTAGGACATTGGATTTCTTCAAGGGATGATCTGGTTTATGATGAAAAAGACGATGAATATTTTGATAGTGGTTGGAGAAACAGATGCGAGTTAGAAGGTAAAGAACTTGCTACCTGTAATCAGACCGAAGAGGAAGTAAACGAGATTATTGCGTTAAAGAGTGCAAGGCTTACAAAATTTAATGATTACAAAGATAATTTAGAATTTGGAGAAATTGCAGTTGAGGGTGCACCAATAACTTTAGCGAGAAATGATTGGGGCAAAGGGATCATGTATAATACAGTTGAAATAGATGAAGATGACATGTCGTTGTGTATGCAAAGTTTCAAAAATTTTAAAAAAACAAATCCTCCAATTAAAATTGCATATGAGTTACCAAATAATCATCCAAGACTTGGGGATTTCTGGAATATTGTTGGTCCATTGGTTACTGCTGATCATTTAATTGAACTTAATACACCTCGTTTAGGATTTACAACAGCTGAACAAGCAAGAGTATTAGAGCAAGAAAGGGAGTATTTACAAAGGTTTAAATATACATTTTTTATCCAACATGTTGGTTTTTCAACTTATCAGGGGGGGGCTCAGTTGTTGGCGGTAGTGTAAAAACTGAGTCGGCAGCTGATGTAGGAAGACAAGGTTCAGCCTATAAAATATATGGGTGCGGTTTAATGTTCAACCGAAATATGACCAGGGTGAACATCATAGTCCCTTTAACTTCAATGGTTGTTATGCCATATTAAATTATGATTAAAAATATTAATTTTAAATTGATAATATTGATATTTTTGTTGTCGACTTCATATTCAATGTCTAGAGAATGTGAATTAGAATTTGATATAGGCGATAATGTCGAAAAAAATATTTAATGATATGGGTTTAGAAAAAAATAGCTTAATTGAAGAAACTTATCTTGATTATTATGAACAAGAAACAAATTATGTATGTCCTGATAGCGGGATGAATGGTGGGATTATGCAAGTTTATATAATAGATGATGAGGTAATAGGTATTAAATTTAAAAACTCTACATATGAGAAGGAAAATTTTAACGAAAATAATTTGATTTATTATTATGTTAAAGAAAATTTTAAAATCCAAGAAGTAGAAAAAATTAGCCCTATAGATACAAATGGAGGAGCTAATTGGAAAGCAGCAGGAAAACTCTACATTTATGATAAACTTTATGTAAAGGAAAAATTAAAATTGGCAGAGGAGTTACTAATAACAAATGAGAAATTCTTTTATTCATATTTTTAATGATAAATAAATTTAAAATAATTTTTATTAGCTTTTTAATTTCACTCTTAAATATTACTGGAGTTGGAATTGCTAAACCTTTACCACCAGGATCGGGAGCAGGAGATATTCCAGCGAATATACTTATACTTTTAGATACCTCTGAAAGTATGAATTCAAATCCTTTTGGTGGGGATATGCTATCAAAGGTAGGTGATGTTATTTTGCTTGATGACGGTGATATTCTTGTTGGGCAAATGGATAGTGCTGGTGTTGTTAAAATGAATTATGCCTCCGAAGAACTCGATAGAACTTTTAACAATAATAAAGGTTCAGTTCGTGGAAATTCTCAATATTCTTGTAAACTTATGGGAGGAAGTTTGCAACCTTTTGGTTTTTCAACTGTTACAGGTATGGCCAAATCATCAAATGTAAAAGGTCACACCGGTGAAGCTATATATGTTTTAGGTCCAGAGGCTAAAGTGATCGGAATGGATACAGATGGAAACTGTTTAGAAGTTATATGGGGGAGTGATTTAGGTAGAACTCACACCAAGAAAAAAGATAAGTTAGTGCCGAAGGCTTTAACAATTGGAACAATTGGTACAAACGATCACCTCCTAATTACATCTATGGAAATATGGTGCTCAAATTATAAAAATAGAAAGAAATGTAGAAGTAATAAATTCTTTAGGTTTGATTTAAAATTGTATTCAAAGAATTTAACAACTGGTGACGTTCAATTATTTTCTTTAGATAGCAAATATAGAGAAGCTCTTCAGCATGCTACCTCAATGACAATAGATAGTAATGGCGAATATTTATATTCATCTGCTAATGGATTTATATACAGAACGAAATTAAAAAAAGAGGGTAATAATTATAGTTTAGAGGGAGCAGTTTATAAATTTGATAATACAGGAGACTCAAGTTATAACTCAGCCACTCAGATAGAAATTGATCCTCAGGACTCAAATGTAATGTATGTGACAAGTGAAAGCTCAAGCTCACTTCAAAAGCTTACAATTTCAAGTGATAAAAATACTTTAACAGAAAGTATTATAATTGGTGGTGCTGACGACAGTGATCAAACACCTTCTGGTGCTGCTGATGAAAATGAGAGTTCATTAATTAATATGTTAAAAACAAGGGCCTTGTTTGTTGGTGAAGATAGAGTTTGGACTGCTGGTGAGAAAATTACTTTACAGGAATATAATATTAGCGAAGACAGAATTAAATGGGTTGATGAAATGGGATCTAGTAGATTTAGTAGGATTGATGGTGCAATCAGAGCTATAAGAGCAGTGGTACAAGATAGTTCTTTATTACAAGGGGCTCGTTTTGGATTTGGTGAATGGAACGCTGGAGAAATTGAGGTTAAAAGAACTGGTCAGAGTAAAAGTTTATGGAAAATAAACGGTGATTATGCATGTAACTGTGAAAAAAAGAAACCAGGAATGAAGCCATGGCAAAAATGTAATCCAAATTGTAATTATTATCAATTTGGTGGATGGAAAGGCGATCATCCACTAGGAAGAACAGCTCAATGCACTAATAACTCATGTATAAGAGTGGGTATAGATAAAGATAACTCTCAACTTATAATTAATAGACTTAATTCATTAAAACCAAGGGGTATTAGATTTGGAACTGATGCTAGAGCTTTTGCGCAACTTGCATACGGTTATTACACAGACCCCAAAGTTGTGGATAGAGAGGATAAGCCATTAGCTCCTGAGTCTGAATCTGAGAGATTAGAATGCCAACAAAATTATGTAATTATAATTGGTGACGGTGAGTGGAGAAATCATGATTATGCAAAACAAAAAATAAATAATTTAAGAACAGAAAGAGACGTTAAAACTTTAGTAATTGCCTATGGTAAAGGTATCTCAGAAAAAGGAAAGAAAAAATTTCAGGAAATTGCAATAGCAGGAACATGTGATAATGAGGATAGTTCTGATTGTAGAGATAGAATAGACGCTGAGACTCCCGGTGATTTATTAACTAAACTAAAAAGTGAAGTTGAGAGGATAGTAGCAAGTAGATTGTCATTTACAGCTCCATCAATTACAGCAGAATTGTCTGGAGAAGAAGGTGGAAGTTTATTTCAAGCCCAATTTAAATATGCATTACACGGTGAATGGGAAGGCACACTTCTTAGAAAACATATAAGAGAAGATGGAACAATTGTTGATAACATAGCAGACACACGCGTTTACAATGTTGCAAAAATAATTCAGGAACAGGCAGTAAATGAAAAAAGAAAAATTTGGACTGCATATGAAGGATTAGATTATATATCGAGCTATAATAACTTTACTGAAGATAATGCCAGCACTATTAATGGATTATTTGGTCTGTTTGGTGATGTTGTACCAAATTTTCACAACTCTTCTTCAATGTGTAAAAATGATCTTGCAAGCACTCCAGGTTTAGACACCAATGCTGATGACATTAAAGGACTAATTAATTTTGCGAGAGGAAAAGATTATTTTGCTTACGGCGGTTGCAAAAATACTAAAAAAGTAAGACCATCAGTCCTGGGAGATATTTACCACTCACAGATAGTAGAGGTTGGAAGGCCTAAAGCTAATACAAATTTCACATCTACACATCAAGAGGCATATTGGAGATATATTAATAATTATGATAATTGGGCAAGAGGTGTTACTCGAGATGATATAATGTATTTTGGTGCAAACGATGGAGCGCTTCACGCAGTAAGAACCGGTTCTGGAAGATTAAGATATGGTGGAAATATTGGTGAAGAAATCTGGGCATTTATTCCACCATTCATGGCTGCAAAATTACCCACAATAGTAAATGAAGGATTAAATAATGTTCTAGGACAAAACAGAGGGGGTACCAATGCAATCTTTACGGTGGACGGATCACCAGTTGTTCATGATGTATACATACAAGGATTTAAAGTTGTCAATGATGGTGAGGGTTCTTCTATTGTGAGAGAAGATGCAAAAAATTGGCATACAATTTTATTCATACCATACGGAAGAGGTGGACCTGGGTTCTCTGTTTTAGATATTACAAAACCAGATAATCCTATTCACATGTATTCAATTTACAATGATAGAGCTAATTCAAGAGTTTTACATGCAAATGTAAATGGAGCGATTAGTTCTTATGATTACACGAGTAAAAATTTAAGGATAGACGAGTCTGAGGAAGCTATTAATGCAAGAAAAATAGAGCAAGATGCACGTGCTGCAGATATAGCGCTAGATGCAAATGGAGATAATTATACTAATAGAGATACAAAATCTACATGTATGTCAAACTCTGATGTAGGAACAAATTTAAAATTTCATAATGCTACCTATGATCAAGGTAGTGCATGTTACGCAGGATCAACATTTACTTTTGTAACTGATGCTTTAGATAATATTGATCCAATAGTTGCATCTGATTTTACTGTAATTTATGAAAAAGATGGAACAACTACAGAGGTTCCTGTTGCTGGCATTAATAAACAAGGTAGTGAAGTTGAATTTACATTCTCTTCTGAGATGGTTTATAATGCAAGTACTGGCTTAACTTCAGATAAAGAAGATGTTCCTTTCACAATTATGTTACCTGCTGCATTAGATATGGACGAAACCCAGTATGACTATTCTAAGCTTGGTGAGACTTGGTCAACTCCAAGAATAATAAGAATGCCAACAAGTAAAGACAGTTCTTTAGATGATGATAATTATGTAGCTGTTTTACCTGGTGGCTTTGGTACCACTGATGGTATTGGCTCTGCTGTGTTTTTAGTTGATCTTGAGGATCCAGCCAATAATGGAGGAGCTATCTTTGGGTCGGATCAAAATTTAGGTCCAATTAAAATTGTTGATGTACCAGGCAATGGTATAACTAATTCTATCACTGGTAATCCTGTTGTTGTAACTCCTGATACATTTAGAGGTGTACCTTGGAGAGGTGCTATGGTTTATGTAAATGATTTAGAGGGAAAAATTACTAAGATCAATTTAACAAATCAGCAAAAAGATATCGAAGAAATTGATATTTTTGATCAAAGAACCATATTTGATTTAAAAGCAAACGATATAAACCAAAGAGTAAGTTACTTTGGTATGGAAGCTGCATATGGTCAAAGCACAAGAAATTTATGGTTATTCGGTGGAACAGGTGATTTTAGAGATGTTGGTTCTAGAATAGCTGGTATGGATAACTTATTGTATGGTATTAGAGATGTAGACTTTCCAAACTTTTATCATGGTGAAATTGCAGTCCCAGCAGCAGACTCTGCAGATGAAAATGGAAATTCAAATTTTGAAAGAGTAGCTCTTCAAGCAGTTGCAAATGCACCTAATGTTGATGATAAAAACCCAGATGCAGCTGATTGTGGTTATACAAGAGTTAGAAACAGAGCGGAGAAGTGTCCTGGGGCAGGAAGGGTTGGATGGATATTTAAACTCGATGACCCAGAATTAAATAAAAATCCAAACGGAGATAATAATAATAGATTTAGAAAGGCAACCGCAATACCAACCATTTTTGGTGGAACAGTTTACTATCCTGTTTATGAACCACCACCAAAAGGAGATATAACATGTAGTGTTGGTAAGGCATTCATTTGTGCTGCAGATGATGAGTGCGGTATTAACCAAGCAGAAAAAATTCAGTTTGCAGAAAAAAATGTTAGAGTTGAAAGTGAATTTGATGAAAGTGCAGGATGTTTTTATTTACAAAGAGGAATACTTTCGCAATTTGTTATCTCAGGTAATAAATTATTTGCTAACGTAACAACAGAGTCAGATGATCAAGCAGATACCCTAGTAACCTTGCTAGGAAGTGATAAAGATATTCAAGTGTATAGAGGCAGTTGGCAAGAAAACTTTTAATTAAAGTTAGTTAATAAGCATTAAGAAATTAAAATTCTATTTCTCTTAGATCATATGTTTCACAAAAATATAGAGTGTTATGCCAAGAACAATATATGGACCAAATGGTATTTGAGAAGATAAGTTCTTAGATTTTTTGACCAATGATGGTAATGAAAATCCTAAAGCAATAATTGAGGATAAAAATAATACAAAAGGTATTGAAACCCAGCCAAACCAAAATCCAATTGCAGATAATAGTTTAGCATCACCTAAACCCATACCCTCTTTATTTTTAATTTTTTTATATGCAAAAATAATTAACCATATAATCAAATATCCAAGAACACCTCCAATTAATGAATTGATATAGTTTGGAAATAAAAAATTATCTAGATTAGGATCGAATGATTTTATAAAACCAATAAACATTAATGGAAATGTTAAAGAGTTTGGAATAATGAAATGTTTTAGATCAATAAAGAAGATAATAATAAAAAAAACACTTAGTATTACTAGTAATAATGAGGTGATGCTAATTCCATAGAAATAATATATAATAGTAAATGAAATTGCAGTTATTAGTTCTACAATAAAATATTGAAAGCTAATTTTGTAGTCACAGTTTCTGCACTTTCCTTTTAATAATAAAAAGGAGATTAAAGGAATATTATCGAACCATTTGATTGTTTTTTGACAACTAGGGCAAAAAGATCGAGTAAATATAACACTTTTATCCATGGGTAAACGATGGATACAAACGTTAGAAAAACTACCCCAGATGCAGCCTAAAACAAAAAATAGTACGAAAAACACTAATTAAATTTTAAATTGGGAGGCAATATTAATAATTCCGTCAATACAGTATTGAATAAGCACAACAGCGTCTTGCAAATGTATGTAAAGACCAGGAGTATTAATTATGATTTCCATAAAGGTTTAAATTATCAAAAAAAAAGTGTAATTCCAAATACAAAAATGTTTTTTAGACAAAAAAAAATTGAGCCAAACAAAGAAAACATAGCCTTAAATGAAGATTTAGCAATTATTACAAAAATGAATCAAGAGTTTGCAACATCTCTTGATTTAAAAGAAACTTTACAAACTGCTCTAGAAGTAATTATAAAAAGAATTGATGCACAGGCTGCAAATATTTTTTTAATTGATGAAAAGAAACAAGTTTTTCAATGTATCGCTTCGAAATATCAATCGTATCTGGATGAATATGAAATACCTTTAACACAAGGTGTAATGGGTAAAGCAGTTTTACAAAAAAAATGTATAAGAGTTGGAAACGTTCGAAAAGATGTAAGAGAAATTGCAGAATTTTATTTTGATTTAGATAACAAAACTAATTTTACAACATATTCTGTTTTATGTTCACCACTCATTGCAGCAAATGAATGTATTGGAGTAATTCATTGTTTAAATAAAAAAAGTAAGTCAAAATTATTTGAGGAGAGCGATAGAAAATTATTAGAAACTTTATCAGCACCTGCAGCATTAGCAATTAGAAATGCAAAGATGGCAAAAGAACTCGTTGATAAAAATAGAATTCAAAAAGAAATAGAGATTGTTGGTGAAATACAAAAAACTTTATTATCAAAAAACAAAAAAGAAAATTTTCCTATTGCTGGAATAAATATTCCGGCAAAGATTGTATCAGGAGACTTCTATAATTTTTCTGACTTAGGAGATGGAAAGTTTGGTTTTGGTGTTGCAGATGTTTCTGGTAAAGGAATTAAATCTTCTTTGTTGATGTCTAAAGCATCAAGTTTGTATAGATGTCTTAGTAAAACAATTTATTCTGCATCTGATTTGCTAGATCTTTTAAATAAAGAAATTTGTGAAACAACATCACGTGGGATGTTTGTAACAATGTTAATTGGAATTTATGATAGCAAAAAAAATGAATTACTTTTATCAAATGCAGGTCACGAACCTCCACTTATCTTTTCTAGGGATGGAAAATTTACTAATCATACAGAAGCAGGACCACCTTTAGGTATAATGTCAAAAATAAAATATAAAGAAACAAAAATTAACTTTGCAAACAGCTCAATGTATGTTTTCACCGATGGAATTACTGAAATTAAAGATCCTAATGGAGAAATGTTAGGTGCAGATGGTTTTCAAAATTATATTATTAAACATAAAGACAAACCAAATCATGAAAGATTGAAAATAATTGTTGAAGATATAATTAAATCAGGAAAAATTCAGAAAGATGATCTAACAATTCTCGTTGTTGATGGAAATTAGTAGAAATGTTAGGTGCAGATAGTTTTCAAAATTAAATTATTAAACATAAAGACAAACCAAATCATAAAAAATTAAAAATAATTTTTAAAAAAATAATTTAAACAAGGAAAAGTTAGAAAGATTGCTAAACAAAAATTATTTTGATAAAAATTAATTGAAATTCAGAAAAAATTTAAAAATTCACCTCAAATTAGAAAAAAAATATCAATTTTGAATTGAATTTTTGAGTTTTTTTGAATTTAATCCTAAAATTTCATCTTTAAGGAGTGTTCCGATGATAAAAGTTATAAAAAATTTTTATCCTTTCTTATCTCTAACACAAAGATTTTTTACTCTAACACAAAAAAAATGAAAATTATCAAGAATCTAAAAAATGTTGAAAATACTATCTTTTTTAAATTTTGATCAATTTTTATAACTCTAACACAATTCTAAAAAATTTAATTGTGTTAGAGTCAAATTCAATTGTCTTAAAATGTATAAAATAATATTGCAAATGCCATTTTAGTAAAAATGGCTAATTTGTTAGCCTTTTTGACATTTGAAATAAATTTTTTTAGTCCTAAGTAAGTTTGTGTTGGACAATATTATATTTTGTGTTAGAGTTTTAGAAAAATTGTGTTAGAGAATTAAAAATTTTGAAAAATTATGGATGATAAAGAGAAAGAAAAATTTGGTGTCATTATAGACAAACAGAATCAATCTGAGAGTGAACAACCAAAAGTTGAAGAAAAATCTCCAGAAAATAAAAATATTGAGAATGAACAACCAAAAGTTGAGGAAAAATCTCCAGAAAATGAAAATTTAAAAACTGGAAACGAAAATATTGATGTTTCAGACGTTAAACAAGTTGAAAATGAAAATAAAACCGAAAACATCCCACAAAATCAAGATCAATCTTCTGATAATGATGCAAATGATAATTTATCCTCGGCTGAACCGGCAAATTTAAATGAAAATATTAATAATAATGAAAACAATGATGCTGAACTAACGAATAAAGAAAATAATACTGAAGAAGAAAAGAAAGACCACCAAGTAATCCATAAAAAAGATGGAAGATTACATATTTATGTAAGACAAGATAAGTACAAAGGGGAGCTTAAATCTAAAAATTGGGTGGGAAGAATTTATTTAGACGGCAAACAAAAAATTTTCTCCTCAGGAACGCCAAATTTAGACGATGCAATACCAATTTTAGAAAAATGGTTTGATGATTTACACGCTCAA
>CACCJO010000012.1 GCA_902546375.1 uncultured Pelagibacteraceae bacterium | reverse complement strand
TATATAGTCAAATAAAACAAGAAGTTGACTCACTAAGCTCTGATGGTTTGACACCTGAAGAGCAAATGGATGAGGTAGTGCTTGAAACTAAGAATCTATTAAAAAAACAGAACAAAATTTTTATTCAACTGATTATGGAATTAAAAAAAAATAATATCAATTTAGTTAAACCAGTTAATTTAAATACTAAGGATAAAAAAAAACTTTTAGAAATATTTAAAGAAGAGATTTACCCTTTATTAACACCATCAGCAATTGATCCTGCACATCCATTTCCATTTATAATCAATCAAGGAAGAGCAATTGTAATGAAGTTAAGAAAAAAAAATAAAAAAAGGATTTTAAACTCAATAATAGTAATACCAAAAGCATTATCTAGATTTATTGAAATTGAGTCTTCAAAAAATCATAAGAAATTTGTGATTCTAGATGATGTAATAAGTTTTTTTGCTAATGAAATTTTTCCAGATCATGATTTAGAAAAGAAAATGATTTTTAGAGTAATAAGAGACAGCGATGTAGAGATTCAAGAGGAAGCAGAAGATTTGGTTAGATCTTTTGAATTGGCTTTAAAAAGACGTAGAACGGGTGATATTGTTCGTTTAGAGGTTCTTGAAAATAGTGATAACGAATTGATAAGATTTATAACTAATAAATTAGATATAAATCCTGACTATATTTATGATGTTGCTGGCCTTGTTGGAATTCAAGATATAGATCAAATATGTAAAGTAAAAAATCCAAAATTAAGATTTAAACATTTTACACCTAGAGAAGTTGAAAGATTAAAAGAATATAATGATAATTTTTTTGAAACTATTAAAAAGAAAGATTTAGTTGTTCATCATCCTTTTGAAACATTTGACTCAGTAATTGAATTTTTAAACCAAGCAGCAAATGATAAAAAAGTTATAGCTATAAAACAAACTCTATATAGAACAACTCTAGACTCACCTATTGTTAAAGCTTTAATAACAGCTGCAGAAAACGGAAAAACAGTTACCGCTTTAATTGAAATTAAAGCTAGATTTGATGAGGAAGCTAATATTCAACTATCAAGAAGTTTAGAAAAAGTAGGTGTTCAAATTGTTTATGGTTTTGCTAAATACAAAACTCATGCAAAATCATCACTTGTTTTAAGAAGAGAACAGGGTAAAATACAAACTTATTTTCATTTAGGAACTGGCAATTATCACCCAGTAAATGCTAAAATTTACACTGATTTGTCTTTATTTAGTTGTGATAAGAAAATGGCATCAGATGTTGAAAAGTTTTTCAATTATGTAACAGGATACGCAAAACCAAAAAATTTAAATAAAATTTCTATTTCGCCAGTAAATATGAGACAAACCTTAAATGAAAATATTGATGCTGAAATTAAAAATTCTAAAAATGGAAAATTTGCAGCTATTTGGGCAAAAATGAACTCTTTAGTAGATCCAGAAATTATTGATAAATTTTATGAAGCTTCGAATGCTGGTGTAAAAATTCATTTATTTGTAAGGGGTGTTTGTTGTTTAAGACCAGGAGTTAAAGATAGATCAGAAAACATAGTTGTAAAAAGTATCATAGGAAGATTTTTAGAGCATTCTAGAATTTACTGCTTTAGCAATGGTACAAAAAAAATGCCTAATAGAAATGCAAAAGTATATATTTCGTCAGCTGATTTAATGCCGAGAAATTTAAATCGAAGGGTAGAACTTCTAGTCCCAATTGAAAATGAGACTGTTCATGAACAGATCTTAGATCAAATAATGTTGGCAAATTATCTTGATACTAATCAGAGCTGGGAACTTGAAGCTGATGGCAATTATAAAAAAATTAAATATAGTAAGAGCGATTCCTTTTCAGCTCATGAATATTTTATGAATAATCCGAGCTTATCTGGAAGAGGTAAAGCTAAACTAAAAATGCAGCCTAAACAACTGCACTTAAGATTGATTAAAAGTGGAAGTAATTAAAAGTAAAAATAGTTTAAAATTAAAACAGGCAAGATTAGCTATAATTGACATTGGATCAAACTCTATAAGAATGCTAATTTATGAAGATTTCAGTTCTTCTCGTGTGCCTTTTTTTAATGAAAAAGCAGTTTGTGAACTTGGAAAAAATTTAGATAAATCCAAAAAACTTCACAGATCTGGTACCGAATATGCTTTAAAAGTTTTAAAAAGATTCTCTGAAATTTTAAATGTTTCAAAAATCACAAATCTTAAAATCATTGCAACAGCAGTTTTAAGAGAAGCAACTGATACAAAACCATTTATTAATGAAGTTGAAAAACTTTTTAAAACTAAGATTAATATATTATCTGGTGAAGAAGAAGCTGAATGCTCAGCTGAGGGAGTTAAAATAGGCTTTGAAAATGTTGATGGATTAGTTGCCGATCTTGGAGGCGGTAGTTTAGAATTAGCTCGAGTTGAAAACAATATAGTAACTAATAAAACCTCATTACCTATTGGTGTTTTAAGATTATTAAATAATCCTATAGTTAAAAAAAGAAATTTAGCAAAATATATCAAAAAATTATTAAGAGAAGAAAAATGGCTTTCAAAAAAGAAATTTAATAATCTATATTTAGTTGGAGGTACTTGGAGAGCATTATTTAAATTACATCTTTTTCAAAATAATCATCCGGTACATATAATTCATCAATACAGTATTGATAACAATGTTTTATCTAAGTTTGTTGAAAAAATTTCATCTTTTAATAAATCTAAACTTAAAACAGTTGAGTATATTTCAAAATCTAGAACACCATATTTACCTTATAGTTGCATTATACTTGATGAAATTATGAGAGTTACAAATCCAAAAAATATAATTTGTTCTATAAGCGGTTTGCGTGAAGGTTCTTTATCAATTGACTATTTTAAAGATGTAAAAGAATCAGAAATTTTTCATAAAGCACTTGAGAATATTGCAAAAAAAAGAGGTGATCTAGGATCGAACTATAAAAAATATTATGATTTTATTCAGCCAGTTTTTGAAGGCAATGAATATTTTAATAAGAAATTATTATATCTGGCATGTGTATTAAGTCATATGGATTGGGGATTAGGAGCATTTCAAAAAGCTGAATTGGTATTTCAAGAAACAATAAATACTCCTTTACTTAGATTGACTCATAAAGAAAGAATACAATTAGCTTTGTCATGTTATTGGCGGTACTGTAGTATCAAGTATAATCCAAAGATGGAGTATCTAACTTTTTTAAATAATAATGAAATTTTTTCAAGCAAACAAGTTGGAGCAGCTTTGAGATTTTCACAATCATTGACCTCGATATCTACGATATTTCTTGAAGAGTTTAAATTATATAAAAGAGGTAATGCTGTATTTTTGAAAATTCCATCACAACATCAAGAAATAATCTCAAAACAAGTTACTAAAAGATTTAAAGCTCTTGCTAGAGAATTATTTTTAGAACCAAGAGTAATTTACTCAAATAATTCAAGATAAATTAAATTTAATTCTATTTTTAATTGAGTGATATTTTTTTGTAACATTATTTTAATTTAAATTCATTTAACTTTAACAATAAGTAAATAATTTTGTAACTTAGTTTATGTATAAAGCACCATCAAAGTTTAAATATTCATTATTTCTTCCCCTGTTTAAATTTTGTTGATTAACTACTTTCTTCCTTCTCTTAAATGAGAAGGGAGAAAGATGATTTGGAATTAATTATTTATAGATGCAGGAGACTGCTCTGCTTTCTTAGCAAGCTTTTTTGCTTTTTTTTCTGCAACCTTTTTTTCTAGACCAGCAATTTTAATATTAAGGCTTGATAATTTTTTTTCTTTTGCTGTAATTTTATTTTTAAGTTTGTCTATTGATTTTAATATCTTTGTTTTTTTCTTTTCATTTTTTTTTAGTTTTTTTCTCATTACTGCCTCCGAATTATTTAATATTTGATTTAATCATATAATCCTTAAATAAAAAAGATATTTTGATACAACCTTTAGTTTATAGTTTTTTAAGAACTGTTATTAAATAAAAAAACATTGCTATATGAGAACTATTATTGAATTTTTGATTTAATATTAATTTAAATATCTCTTTTTGATTAAAAAGATGAATTCTAATACCTTGTTCTGGTTTCGAAATTTTAATTAAGTCTTCTGTGTAATAACCAGTAATTTTAGTAGTTAGTCTTCCAGGTTCAGTATAAAAAGTTATTATTTTACTCAATTTTGATCTTGATCTATATCCTGTTTCTTCTTTTAATTCCTTATATGCTGATTGCAGAGTTGTTTCCTTTTTTTCCACTATGCCAGAAGGAAACTCGTAATTAATTTTATTAATTGGAACTCTTTTTTGGGAAACTACTACATATTTGTCTTTAATCTTAGGTATTACTAATGAAAGATTAGAAGTTTTAAGATAATGATAAAACTCTTTTTTTTTAAATTTTTTGTTAATTAAACTTATTCGATTAGTAAGTTTTATATTTTTCAATTTTTTTCTAAAAATAACTTTTTAACAATAAGTACAGCAATTAACATTCCAATAAGCTCAGCTAAAATATAATAAGGAGTATTTAAATAACTAATACCAGTAAAAGATTCTGTAAATGTTCTAGCAATTGCAACAGCTGGATTTGCAAAAGAAGTAGATGAAGTAAACCAATAACCAGCAGTAATATATAGACCAACACTAGCAGCAACAGCAATTTTACCTGACTTCATTGAACCAAAAATTATCATTATAAGTCCTAATGTTGCTATTACCTCAGATGTGAATATGTAAATTCCATCTCTTGATTTAGTAGACAATTCATAAATTTCATGTTCAAAAAAGAAATTAGCTAAACCGACACCAATTAAGCAACCAACCAATTGAGCAATGATATAGTAGGGTAATAGTTTCCTTTTTAATTTGCCTGTTATTGCCATTGCGATACTTACAAATGGATTAAAGTGAGCTCCTGATACATCAGCAAAAACTGTGATAAGCACAAATAAACCTGCTCCTGTTGCTATAGTATTAGCTATTAACATGACAGCAACATCATTAGTTAAGTTTTCAGCCATTAAACCTGAACCAACAATAATCATTACTAAAAAACAACTTCCTAATAGTTCAGCAAGAAAATAGCGGCTTTTATTTTTCATAAAGCAGTTCCTTTATTCTTTTATGAATATTATTGTAAACATTTTCTATTATTTCATCTTTTTTATTTAAGTCGTTTGTTTCATTAAGTAATTTAACAGGATCCTCTATATCCCAATGAATTATCTGATCTTTATTTGGCCAAATAGGACAGACTTCGTTATTGGCATTATTACAAACTGTAATCACATAATCCATTTTAATTTGACCATTAATAAACTCATTAAAATTTTTAGATCTATAATTTGAAAGATCATAATGTTTTGATAATAAATAATTCTTCACATCTTCATTAATTTTTCCTGTTGGATCACTCCCAGCACTAAAACCTTTATACATATCGTCATACTCGTTATTTATTATACTTTCAGCAATAATACTTCTTGCTGAATTACCTGTGCAAACAAACAATATATTCTTCATTTAAAAAATAATCTTATAAATTCCAATAACAAATAATGGAATTTGTAATCCAAAGTTAGTGAGTATCGCCTTATCTTTGCTAACAAATCCAGCGATAGTCCATCCAATAACTCCCAATCCATGAAAATATATATTTAAAGGATATATATTTAAGTTTGTAAGAAGTATTCCTACTAAAACTAAAAAAGTACTGATCCACTTTAGATATTTTTTTATAAACATATTTTCTCCTTCTTATTAATTATTACATTAATGTTACAAATTTATTAAGATGTAACAGTATTAGAGAAAATTAGTTATATATTTATGAATAAAGAAACCAACAACTATAAAACCTAAGCCTGTGCCATAAATTAGGAAGAAATTCATATTAAATGATTTTGCAAAAAAGAAGGGTAAAAAAAATAAATAACTCACAGGTACCGCTACTAGTATGCTCTTAGTAAAAAGAATTGTTTTTTCTATATCATTATGTTCATAGTAGGAAAAAGCTATAGCTATGAGTGATACAAGAGGCAAAGCAATAATAAAACCTGCAAGTTTTGGATTTTGACCCGAAAGCCAACTGGCGAATGCTATTATTATTGCAGCAAGAACAATCTTTAAAGTAAAAAATATCATTAATGATTTAACTTTATTAAAAAAATATCATTAATGATATGATTTTATTTAAGTGTGCATTTTTTGCATAAACCAAAAAACTCAAGATTATATTTACTGTATTTCATACCATCTTTGTCTTTAAAGTTTGCTAAGTATTTGGAAAGACCTGCGCTACTTATTTCTGTTACTTTTTCACAAATCTCACAGATTGAAAACGCAGTTGCTTTAGCCACCTGACAACTTGAATTATGACATGCAATAAAGGCATTTCTACTTTCAATTTTATGAATTTTACCTATTTCAACTAACTTATTTAATGCTCGATAAACTTGCAGAGGAGCTTTAATACCTTTTTTTTGAACATTATAGAGTATTGAGTAGGCCTTAAGTGGCTGAGATGATTTATCAATTAAATCAAAAATAATTTTCTGATTTTTGGTGAGATTATGTTCTTTGTGCATTTTATTCATTTTACTGATTCCTCATTAGTTTTTCAATTTAATCGTTTGTTTTATTTTTAGTAATGAGATTATAAACAGCGCTAATGCAGCAGTAATTATTGATGGACCCGATGGAGTGTTGAATTCTAAAGATGAAAATAGACCTATCACTACTGACAACAAGCCACCAATAATTGAAAAAAAAACCATCTTTTGAGGATTGTCTGAAAGGTTTCTGGCCATAGCAGTTGGTATAATTAACATTCCTGTTATCAACAATACTCCAACTAATTTAATTGAAATGGCAATTATTGCTGCTAATAAGATTGTAAACACTGCTTTTGCTCTATCAGGTTTAAGACCTTCTGCTTCTGCTAATTCATAATTTACAGTTGAAGCAAATAATGGCCTCCAGATTAATCTTAAAACCAGTAAAATTAAGCTTCCTCCAACCCATATAGTCACTAAATCTTTTTTGCTAACAGCCAAAATATCTCCGAACAATAGTCCCATTATATCAAATCTAATGAATGCTAAAAACCCAATCACAACCAACCCAACTGCTAGAGATGAGTGAGCCAAAAGACCTAACAATGCATCACTTGGTAAATTAGTTTTTTTTTGTAGTTGTATTAAAATTAATGCAATTACTGACGAAATTAAAAATATTGAAACAGCAATATTAAATTCTAATGAATAAGCAATTGTTACACCCAGCAACGCAGAGTGGGCAAGTGTGTCTCCAAAATAAGATAATCTTCTCCAAACAACAAAACAACCAAGAGGACCAGCAACAGGTGTTCCACAATTTAAAGCTTCTGTAACTACAATTCCAAATGTATCTGTTTTACTAGGGAATACAAAAACATCGGAAGATGCAAAATGTGATGCTAATTCACCATTTGTTTTTTCTCCTAAAAAAATATCTTTAGGAAATTCTTTTTTCAATTTTTTTAAATCAGGTCCTTTTCCTATAATTATCTTTGTACCTTCTAAATCACATTCTAAGAAAGCTCTTATGTTTTTTTCAACTGCAACTCTTCCAACATAAATCCAAATAGGTCTTTTATGAGGTAAATCAATTTTTTTAGGGTTCTTAAAAGCTCCATGATTTCCTCCTCTAGTCCAAGTAATCATTTTATTTTCATCTATACCTATATCGATTAATTCTTTTCTCATAGACTCTGTAGTTACTAAAATTCTCTCAGCCTTATTATGAAAATTTGCTAAGAATTTTTCAGCCCATTTTGCTGGTATAATAGGAAAGTAAAGTTTTAGATATTTATCAAATCTTGTATGGAAACTCGTAGTAAACTTTAGATTATTTTTTAAACAATATCTTCTTGCCATAGTGCCTATCGGGCCTTCGGTAGCGATATGAATTGCATCTGGATTGATTTTCTTTATTAAACTACCAACTCTGGGCCATACATTTATAGACAACCTAATTTCATTATATTTCGGCATCGGAAAAGTAAAAAATAAGTCAGGTGTAATATATTCTATTCTATGACCTTGATCTTTTAATACATTGCCTGTTTCATGTAAGGTTCTTACGACACCATTTACTTGTGGAAAATATGCATCTGTAGCAATTAAAATTTTCATACATTATGAAGCTTTTTTTAAGTCTTCAGTTGTAATTGGTTTAATTATTTCTTTATTATCTAAATATTGTTCTCTTATTTTATCCCAATATAATATTTCAAAACTACCATCGTAATTTTCGGCTAATGCGGTACAAGATTCAACCCAGTCTCCACAATTCAAATAATTGACCCCATTAAAATCTCTATCCTCGGCATGATGGATGTGGCCACAAATAATTCCATCAAATTTTTTTCTTTTTGCATAATCTGAAAGTGTTTTTTCATATTCACCAATATATTTAACTGCATTTTTGACTTTATACTTTAAAAATTTCGCAAGAGACCAATATTCTTTTCCTCTCAATCTTCTAAAAAAATTAATTATTACATTTAATTTTAATAGTAAATTATAGGCTATTGATCCAAGTTTAGATAACCATTTTGCATGTTTCATAACACCATCCCAAGCATCACCATGAACAACAACATATTTTTTTCCTGCATTTGTTTCATGAATAACTCTATTAACCATATGGATGTCACCAAAATGCATTGGAATAAATTTTCTTAACATTTCGTCATGATTACCCATAATGTAGAAAACTTTAGTACCATGCCTAGCTTTTCTTAAAATTTTTTGGATTACATCATTATGTTCTTGAGGCCAAAAAAAGCTTTTTTGCATTTCCCAGATATCTATAATGTCCCCTACAAGATAAAGATTTTCGGATCTTGAATTTTTAAAAAACTCTAAAAGTTTTTTTGCCTGACAACCCTTGGTACCTAAATGAACATCAGAAATAAATATACTTTTATATTTAAGTAAATTAGGCATTTAAAAACCTATATTTTAATACAACTGTAACACGAATCATGTATTTCTTATCTCATTCAAATGTTACAAATTTGTTAAAAATTTTTTAAGGATTAATTATGTTATATTGTTTGATTTACAACCTAAACTCTTCTTCTGGAAGAAAATCAAAATTTATAAATAAGGTTTTATCTAAGTTAAAAGAAAATAATTCTGTAGACTACTTTGAAACAAAAACAATAAATCAAGCTAAGAAAATTTTCAAAAATTTTAATCAAAAAAATTATGATCGACTAATAGTGGCTGGTGGTGATGGTTCAGTTTCTTTTGCAATTAATGAATTAATTAAAAATAATTTTGATTTTAAAGACGATTTTGCCATAGGTTATATTCCTGCTGGCACTGCAAATTTGCTTCAAGCTGAATTATCAATGAATAAAAAAGTTGATGATATAGTAAATGTGTTGGTTTCTAATAATTATAAATCCTCTAATCTTGTAAAAATTAACGAGAATTATTTCTTTTTAATGGCTGGTATAGGATGGGATGCAAAAATTGTTCATTCAATTAATTCAAAAATTAAAAAGATTCTAGGTAAAATTATATTTGGTATCAAAGGTTTTCAATATTTCTTGTTTATGAATAATAAAAAATTAAATGTCACTTTTGATGATCAATTTTATCAAGCAGACTGGATATTATCTTCAAATACCAAATATTACGCTGGACATCATAAAATAAATAAAACAAATATTTTTGAAGACAAATTAGTCACCTATATATTTAAAGATTTGACTAGGATTAGTTTATTATATTCAATATTTTTGATAATACTTTATGGTGATTTAAGTAAAAATAAAAATGTTATTACTACTTATGCACAAAACATTATAATTGATGGAAATGATTTGATACCTGTTCAAATTGATGGAGATAATTTGGGTTCATATAAAAAAATTCATTTAAATCTATCAAATAAAAAAGTGAATTTTCTTGTAAAATAATTATTTTATTCTTCCATAAATATCTTGGTATCTAACTATATCAGTTTCTTTTAAAATTGAGCCTACTTGTGCTTCAATAATTTTTACTGGTTTTTTATATGGGTTTTCTATTCTATGAATTGCACCTAATGGTATAAAAATAGTTTCATCAGTTTTCATAGTAAAATATTTCTTATTTAAAGTAATTTTAGGTTTACCATGAGTAACTACCCAGTGCTCAGCTCTATGATGATGTTTTTGAAGACTTAATATACCTTTTGGTTTTACATATAATTCTTTAATTAGGAATTCCTTACCGTTAAATAGATTTACATAACTGCCCCAAGGTCTATGAAATACATTCTTCTTTTTATAATAATGTCTCTTATTTCGTCCATACATCTTACAGATTTCTTTCCAAGATCCTAAATCAGACCAAGGAATGTCTAATTTGATAGCGTTTATATCTTTGGTTTTTTCTAAAATTGCATAGTCAAAAGACTTAGCTGTTGCTTTGGTGAATGCTTGTTTGTTTAAATAATACACATTACTTTTATATTTTGCTTTTGTTACAGCTTTGTTGCAATTTCGGTAAATATTTGGCTGGTATTTCTTAAAATTATTAATGATCGAGTCTTTTCTCAAATAAAACATTCCAGAATTCCAATAACCTTTTTTACTAATTATTTGTTTAGCTTTAGCCGCTTTTGGTTTTTCTATAAATCTAGTTACTTTAGTATTTTTTGTTAAAAAATAGCCAAACTCACTTGAAGGGATTGTAGGCTTAATTCCAAAGATAAAGATATTATTATGAGTAAGTTTCTTTTGGTTTTTTTTGATAGCTTTATTAAATAATGCAACCTTCTCTATCAAATGATCAGCAGCTAGGAACATTAAAGGTTGTTCGTTAGGTATATCCTTTATTAATGCCGTACTTAAAATAGCTGGTGCTGTATTTCTTTTAGCTGGCTCTAAAACTATTTTGAATTTTCTTATCTTATGTTTTTTTAAGTGTTGTTTTACTTGTTTTAAATATTTTGCATTAGTACTTATAATTGGAGCATCATATATTGATGCTTTAACTCTCTCTAAAGTTTTTCCCAACAAAGTCCAATTACCAAAATCTATAAACTGTTTGGCTTGATGTTTTTTAGCGTTAGGCCAAAGTCTTGTTCCAGCTCCACCACATAAAATGACTGGGCGAATTTTCATCAAATTTTTGAATAATCCTTAACTTCGTTTTTCTTACCTGGATGTGTTGGTGCTCCTAAATATGCAGGTCCTACAGTTTGTGCGTATTTCCAAAGAGTTCCTGATCCAAAATCAGATTTTCTAGCCTTCCATTTTCTTCTTCTTGAAGCTAATTGTGCTCTTGTTAATCGAACATTAATTGTCCCCTTCTTAGCATCAATATCAATAATATCTCCATTCCTTAAAAGCGCGATCGGTCCACCTAAAGCAGCCTCTGGTCCTACATGGCCTACACAAAATCCCCGAGTTGCTCCAGAGAATCTTCCATCAGTTATTAAAGCAACTTTTTCTCCTTTACCCTGACCATAAATTGCACCTGTTGTTGAAAGCATTTCTCTCATACCTGGTCCACCAACTGGTCCTTCATATCTGATAATAATTACATCACCATCTTTGTATTTTCTGCTTTGAACAGCTTTCATTGCACTTTCTTCATTATCAAAACATCTTGCTCTTCCAGTAAATTGTAATTTTTTAAGTCCAGCAATTTTAACAATTCCTCCTTCAGGAGCTAAGTTACCCTTTAAACCAACTACACCACCCGTTGGTGATAAAGGATTTTTAAAAGATCTCATTACTTTTTGTTTCGGATTAAATTTAATTCCCTTTAAATTTTCTTTCATTGTCTTACCTGTAACGGTCATACAATCTCCATGGATATAACCACCTTCATAAAGAGTTTTTAAAAGCATTGGCACTCCACCTGCTAACCACATATCTTTAGCAACATATTTTCCACCTGGTTTTAAGTCAGCAAGATAAGGAGTTCTTTTAAATATCTTTGCAACATCCATTAAATCAAATTTAATACCAGCTTCATTTGCTATTGCTGGTAAATGTAAACCTGCATTGGTAGATCCACCTGTTGCAGCAACAATTGTTGCAGCATTTTCTAAAGCTTTTCTTGTAACAATATCTCTAGGTTTTATTTTTTTAGCTAATAATTCCATAACCATTCGCCCACTTGCTTTTGCATACTTATCTCTTTCTTCGTATGGCGCTGGTGTTCCAGCAGAGTAAGGTAATGCTAAACCAATAGCTTCAGATACACAGGCCATAGTGTTTGCAGTAAATTGTCCACCACAAGCTCCTGCTGTTGGACATGCAACTAATTCTAATTTTCTTAATTCTTTTGCAGACATTTGTCCTGATGAATGTTTTCCAACCGCTTCAAAAACATCTACAACAGTCACATCTTTACCTTTGTATTTACCTGGTAGTATTGAACCACCATATATAAATACACTTGGAACGTTTAATCTAACCATCGACATCATCAAGCCAGGTAAAGACTTATCACAACCTGCAATACCTACTAATGCATCATAACAATGACCTCTTACAGTTAATTCAGCACTATCAGCAATAACTTCTCTTGATATTAATGAGGATTTCATTCCCTCATGACCCATAGCAATACCGTCTGTTACGGTAATTGTACAAAATTCTCGTGGTGTTCCACCTGATGCTCTTACACCTTTTTTAACAGACTGCGCTTGTCTCATTAAGGCTATATTACAAGGTGCCGCTTCGTTCCATGTTGATACAACTCCAACAAAAGGTTTAGCAACATCTTTTTCCGTTTCACCCATTGCATAATAAAAAGATCTATGAGGAGCTCTGTCGGGTCCTAAAGATGTATGTCGACTTGGTAATTTTTTTTTATTAAATTTCCGCATTATAAACTTTCAATTGTTAAAGATATTTTTTTGATATCATTTTTTAAGTTACTATAGTTAGTTTTTTCTTGTTCAACAATATTTTTTGGTGCCCTATCGACAAATCCTTTGTTTGATAATCGTTGTGAAATCTTGTCTAATTCGTCTTGGTATTTTGTTTGTCTTTTTAGTAAATTTTCTTTGATTAAACTTAAATCAACATTTTCATCAAAATAAATCTTAAAAATATCACCTGAAATTACAAGAGTTGCAGAAGGTCGATCTTGATCCTTTTCAAAAAAATTATTGATACGACCAAGTTTTTTTAAGATTATTTCGTTATTATCCATTAAAGATCGATTTTTTTTAGCTATCTTATTCATAGAAAGATCTACAAAAGAACCTGGGCTGACATTTAGCTCATTTTTAAAGGATCTAAGTTCTGAGATAATATTGATGATTTTCTCTACATCCTTTTGGGATTTGTCTTTTTTGACTTTTCCTGATGGCCAGTTTTTGTACATAAGAAAATTTTTATTTGATTTATCAAACTTGTTTTTAAGCCATATTTCTTCAGTAACAAACGGGATAAATGGATGAAGCATAATAAGTATTTGTTTAAAAACATAGGCTGATACCTCTTTTACCTCTTTTTTTTGACTTCTCATTCTCTGAATAAAGGATTGTTTTAGACAGTTCGATATACCAATCACAATACGAGTGCCAAACAAATTGATAAGCGTTTTTGGCTGCCTCATCAAATCGATAATCTTTAATATTCTTTTGAATTTTATCTTTTATTTCTATCAATTCAGAGTAAATCCATCTATTGATATTTAAAGTAGTTTTGGGAACTTTATCAGTCTTGTTAAAATCACAATTATTTGTGATTAAAAAATTGTTTGCATTCCACAATTTATTTAAAAAGTTCCTATACCCTTTAACTCTATCTTCAGAAAGTTTTACATCGGTTCCAGGTGAAGCCATTGAAAGCAAAGTAAATCTTAGAGCATCTGCACTATATTTTTCAATTAAATCTAATGGATCAATTACATTACCTTTTGATTTAGACATTTTTTGTCCTTTTTCATCTCTTACTAAAGCATGAACATAAATATCTTTAAAAGGTTCTTTGTTAAGAAATTCCATTCCAAACATAATCATTCTTGCAACCCAGAAAAAAATTATATCAAAGCCAGTTACTAAAACTGTTGTTGGATAAAACTTTTTTACGAAATCTTTTTTATCTGGCCATCCCAAAGTTGCAAAAGGCCATAAACCAGAGGAAAACCAAGTATCTAATACGTCAGGATCTCTAACTAATTTTACATCTTTTTTGTAATGCTTTTTAGCTTGCTTGCTTGCTTCTTTTTCATTTAATGCAACAAATATTTTATTGTCAGGTCCATACCATGCTGGGATTTGATGACCCCACCACAGCTGTCTAGAAACACACCAAGGCTCAATATTATTCATCCATTGAAAATAAGTTTTAGACCAATTATTTGGAAAAAAATTTGTTTTTTTTGTTTTAACAATTTTTTTTGCTTTGACTGCTAATTTTTTTGCATCAACAAACCATTGCTCAGTCAAAAAAGGTTCAATAACAGAATTAGATCTATCTCCATAAGGAACTTTATTTTTTATATTTTCCTCTTTAACAAAATAATCTTTTTCTTTAAGTTCATTTAATATTTTTTTACGAGCATCAAATCTATCCAAGCCCACATAATCTCTTGGTGCATTTTCATTAATTTTCCCCTCTTCTGTAAAAACATTTATGATCTCGAGTTTATTTCTTTGTCCTACATCATAATCATTGAAATCATGCGCTGGGGTAATTTTTAATGCTCCCGTTCCTTGTTCTGGGTCTGCATAATTGTCTTTAATTATTTTAATTTTTCTACCAACAATAGGTATAGTGACTATTTTACCGACAAAACTTTTATATTTTTTATCTTTTGGATTAACTGCAATCGCTGTATCCCCAAGCATAGTTTCAGGCCTGGTTGTGGCTATAGTGATAAATTCTGATGATTTATCTATTGGGTACCTAATGTAGTAAATCTTAGAATTCATCTCTCTTTGATCTACTTCTAAATCTGAAATCGCAGTTTTTAGAACTGTATCCCAATTTACCAATTTTTCTGCTTTATAGATTAATTTTTTTTTATGTAACTCGACAAATACTTTAATCACAGATTTTGATAAGTTTTCATCCATGGTGAATGCATTTCTGGACCAATCACATGAACAGCCAAGTTTTTTTAATTGATTGATAATTATATCTCCGTATTGATTTTTCCAATCCCAAACCTTTTCGATGAATTTTTCTCGTCCAAGAGTATTTTTATCTAGATTTTCGTTTTCAAGTTTTCTCTCAACAAGTGCTTGAGTAGCAATACCAGCATGATCTGTACCTGGTTGCCATAGGGTTTCATAATTATTCATTCGATAATATCGAACCAGCATGTCTTGAATTGAATTATTTAAAGCATGCCCCATATGTAAACTTCCCGTTACATTTGGTGGCGGAATTACAACTGAAAATTTTTTAGAGTTTTTTTGAGGTTTAAATAGTTTATTTTTTTCCCAATATGAATAAATCTTATCTTCTACATTGGAATGTATATATTTATCACTCATATTGGATATGATTAGTTTATAATTTATTAATCTAAATTAACAATAATCAAATTAAAACGTTATTTAATAGACTAATCCTAATAATTTTATATAAAACTGAAATAGCTATAAGCTAAAACATATGGCAACGTGGCGGAATGGTTACGCAGAGGATTGCAAATCCTTGTATCCCGGTTCGATTCCGGGCGTTGCCTCCAAAAAAAATCTTGTTTTAGTTAGAAAAAAAAGTAAGTTTGCCTTTTACATTCCTCGGTAGCTCAGTTGGTAGAGCAGTTGACTGTTAATCAATTGGTCGCAGGTTCGAGTCCTGCCCGAGGAGCCAAATTTTACCCAACTTTTGAAATATTATTTGAAACTTGTAATGATTTATTAAATTTCAATTTTTGATCAGCATTAAGTTCAGAATATAATTTAACTAAGAAATTATAGTTCACATTCATATGACCCTCTTGAGATTTTTCTAAATTAACCAAGTATTCTGAAAAATCTTCAAAGAAATAGTTTATTGGAACTTTAAGATAATTTGATAACTGTAATAATCTTATCGAACTCACTCCGTTAGTTCCTTTTTCGTATTTTTGTATTTGTTGAAATGTGACGTTGATTGCTTTTGCTACTTTTGTTTGTGTTAAACCTAAAGCTAACCTTCTAAGCTTAAGCTTATTGCCTAAATGCTTATTAAAATTATCTTCCATTAAGACCCCTCTTAATTATTATTAAAAACAGATTGAACAGGTTTTTAATCTTTACTGCAACAATATTATTTTTTTATTTCCTCGGAAAAAACCTAAATGCCCAAAATATGTCAAGCAATACTTGAGGGATATTTTGATAAATATTCCTTGAAATTACTGGTATCTATAGTATCTGGCTCAGAAAAAGTTTAGTCCTATCACTCTTAGGATTAGCAAAAAATTCCTTAGTATTCGCTTTTTCTACTATCATTCCCTCATCCATAAATATCATTTGATCAGCAACTTCTTTAGCAAAACCCATTTCGTGAGTTACAACAATCATGGTCATACCTTGTTTTGCAAGATTTACCATTACATCAAGCACTTCTTTAATCATTTCTGGGTCTAAAGCAGATGTAGGCTCATCAAAAAGCATTATTTTTGGCTCCATACATAAAGCTCTTGCTATTGCAGCTCTTTGTTGTTGTCCTCCAGATAATTGGCCTGGATATTTTTGTGCTTGATCAAGAATTTGCACTCTTTCTAAATGTTTTAATGCTAGTTCCTCAGCTTCTTTCTTTGGCATTTTTTTTACCCAAATAGGAGCTAATGTGCAATTATCTAAAATTGATAAGTGAGGAAATAAATTAAATTGTTGGAATACCATACCAACTTCTGCTCTTATTTGCTCAATATTTTTTGTATCCTCTGTTAATTCAGTTCCATCAACAATAATATTTCCCTCTTGATGTTCTTCTAATCTATTGATGCATCTAATCAAAGTTGATTTTCCAGATCCTGATGGACCACAAACTACAATTTTTTCTTTCGGTTTAACCTCTAAATTAATCTTTTTTAAAACTTGAAAGTCACCAAACCATTTGTTCATATTATTAATTTGGATGATGCTATCTGACATAATTTTTATCTATCTGTTTTATATTTTTGCTCTAAATTATAGCTATATTTACTCATTGCATAACAAATAATCCAGAAAATTATTGCTGCAAAAACATAACCCTCCATTGCAAAACCTAACCATTTTGGATTAGTTTTTGCTAAATTTAACATTCCGACTATTTCTAGGAGACCTACAACAAATATTAAAGGTGTGTCTTTAACTAAAGCTAAAAATGTATTTGCAATACCAGGAATTACTAATTTTAGTGCTTGTGGAAGAATTACAAAAATATGCATTTTCCAATATCCCATACCTAAAGATTTTGCTGCCTCGTATTGACCTCTTGGTAAAGCTTGTAGACCACCACGTATTACTTCTGCTACATAAGCAGCCTCAAATAATGAAATTGCAATAATTGCTCTTACTAATTTATCAATGAAGAAATCCTCTGGCAAAAACATCGGAAACATTACTGCTGACATAAACAGAACTGTTATTAAAGGGACACCTCTCCAAAATTCAATAAAGCCAACTGAAATATATCTTATTAGAGGAAAATTTGATCTTCTACCAAGAGCAAAAGCCATTCCTATTGGAAAACAGAAAATTAAGCAGAAAAAAGATATTATAAAAGTTAAAGATAATCCACCCCAGGCACCTGTCTCTACCCAGTTCAGACCATCTAATTTACCTAGCTCAACATACTCCTCAAAAAATATAAAATACTTTAATGTTATATAAAGAGCTAAAGGTACAATTAAAAAATAATAGAATTTATATTTAGCGGGTATAAAAAATCCTAAAATAATAGATAAAATAGCTGCAATAATCCCATATGAAAAATCAAAAAATACGGGGCCACCGGATATAAAGAAAAAGATAAATAAGAATGCAATCAGAGGATAAATAACAACATAGTAAAGTGTTAAATACTTCTTAAATCTATCAGTTGCAAAATAACCAACTGAGCCCATTAATACTAAGGCTATAAATGACAAATTTATTCTCCATTGCTCAGCATTTGGGTACATCCCATACATAAATCTTCTCATCCAAACTTTAATATATGTCCAACAAGCTCCTGAACCAGTGCAAACATCTTTGGTATCACCAGCGAAACTAGCGTCTATTACAAACCAACTAAGAATAGGTGGAAGAGATTTGATAACAACAAATATAATTAGCAATGACAGAACTGCATTAAAATTATTGGTATTTATATGTTTATTTAAAAGATCTAATTGTTTTATTCCGCTAAATTCTATCCTTATGAAATAAAGTCCAACAAAACCTAATATTAATGGAAATAAAAAACTTAAAAAACCAGGTAAAAAACCAGTTATATTCAAACTAAAAAATGAATTAATAAAAACATCCAATACACTAATTAAAAATAAAAAAGAACCTAGGTATAAGAAAGTATTTAAATTATTTTTATCAGGTCTTAAAAAATTTATTTTTGACATCATTTTTCCTGTATGGCAATTTTTTTGTTATACCAATTCATTAAAAGTGAAATTGAAATACTTAAAGTTAAATAGGTAAACATAGTTATTGAAACTATTTCAATAGCTTTACCAGTTTGCATTAAAGCAGTCCCTGCAAACACTAAAACCAAATCTGGATAAGCGATAGCTGCTGCTAATGAAGAGTTTTTAGTTAAATTTAAATATTGGTTGGTTGTTGGTGGAATTATTATTCTTAAAGCTTGAGGCATAATTACAAGTTTAAGCACCTGATTTGGAGTTAATCCTATAGATGCAGCAGCCTCTTTTTGTCCTTTACCCACACCTTGAATTCCTGCTCTTACACATTCTGCAATAAAAGTAGCTGTGTACAAAGATAAAGACAAAGTAAGGGCGATCAATTCTGGAGGTAAACTTACACCACCTTCATATATAAAAGAGGTTGTAGCTAATTGTTTTAAAACAGGGACTTCAAATGAAATACCTACTCCACCAATTAAAAAACTTAAAAGAGGTAAAATAAATATTAACCCTATTGATATCAGAAATACTGGTATTTGTTTTCCTTGATTTTCTTGAACTCTCTTAGCATGAATACGAATAACAATTATAGCAATTATTGCTGCAACTATTGAATAAAAGAAAACACTAAAATTTTGCCAAATAAATGCTGGAATATACAAACCTTTAATGGTTAAGAAAAAAACACCGAAAATTGCCTCTGCATCTTGTGGAAGCGGTAACGCTCTTAACGCAGCAAAATACCAAAAAAATATTTGAAGCAGTAATGGTATGTTTCTAAAAAATTCAACATAAAAAGCTGCAAATTTATTTATCAAATAATTAGGAGATAATCTTGCTACACCAACTATTACACCAAGAATAGTTGCAATTATAATCCCAATAACTGAAACTAAAATCGTATTTAATAACCCAACTAAATAAGCTCTAAAATAGGAATGTGAACCATCATACTCAATTAAAGAAAATTGGACATCAAATGAAGATTCTTGAGACAAAAACCCATAACCAAAATCAATCCCTCTATTTTCCATATTAATTTGAGCGTTGTAGGTAAAAAAACCAAAAACTAATACGACAGCAGTAACTGTAATTAATTGTGGAAAAATATCTTTAAGTTTAAAATTCACGATGGAAATAATATAGAAGCTTATAAAAAAAAGGGCTAGAAAAATCTAGCCCTTTTTAATCATTTAAATATGCAATTATCTTGCAGGTGGTACGTAAAGAATTCCACCCTTAGTCCATAATTCATTCGGACCTCTATCAGGTAAAATTCCAGTGTCAGCTATATTTCTTTTATAGCTTTCACCATAATTACCAACTTGCTTAATAATTCTTAGGCTCCAGTCGTTATCTAGACCAAATGCAGCACCTAATTCACCTTCTGCTCCAACTAATCTTTTAATAGCTGGGTTATCAGAAGTTTTCATCATATCTGCATTTGCTGATGTAATACCGTATTCTTCTGCCTCGATCATAGTATTTAATGACCATCTTACGATATCTTCCCACACAGAATCACCTTGTCTTACAACAGGACCTAATGGTTCCTTTGATACAGTTTCAGGTAACACAATGTGTTCATCTGGATTAGACATTTTTGTTCTCTGTGCAGCAAGACCAGATTTATCAGTAGTATAAGTATCACATCTACCTGCATCATAAGCAGCTACAACTTCATCAGCTTTTTCAAAAGCAACTGGTTCATATTTGATCCCTTTAGAATTAAAGAAGTCTCTCATATTTAACTCAGTTGTTGTACCAATGTTCGTACAAGCTGAGATACCATCTTTGAATTGGCTTGTTGAAGTAATACCAGAACTTTTTCTGACCATAAAACCTTGGCCATCGTAGAAGTTTACTCCAACGAATGTAAGTCCGATATCAGCATCTCTTGAAAGAGTCCAAGTTGTGTTTCTTGATAAGATATCAATCTCACCAGAAGTTAAAGCTGTAAACCTTTCTTTAGCACTTAGCGGTGTAAACTTAACTTTGTTTGCATCACCTAGTACTGCAGCAGCTACTGCTCTACATACATCAACGTCAATACCAGTCCAATTTCCTGCAGCATCAGCGTTAGAAAATCCTGGAAGACCTTGAGATACTCCACATCTTACAAAACCCTTTTTTTGAGTGTTTTTAAGTGTTTTAGATTTTTTAGCAGCCATAGTCTCTGTTGTAAAAGTGAACAACACAGCTACCATAGCAACTAAAGAAGTTAATTGTTTTAAGTATTTAAACATATTTCTTCCTATTGTTTATTTATTTGTTAACAAATAATTCAAAATTACTTTTGAATATTTATAATTTAAGCATGTTCAAAAATACTCTTCAAGAGGAATTTATTAGGTTTTTTGACTTAGTAAAATTCTAGTCAAGATAATAATTATATAAAAATTACGTTAAAAATTCATCTATGGCGCGCCCTGAAGGATTCGAACCTACGACCCTCGGTTTAGAAAACCGATGCTCTATCCAGCTGAGCTAAGGGCGCATCAAAATTAATCTTACATATACAATAATAAGTTAATTTTTAAAAAGGAATTTTTTTATTAAAAGCAAAATTGTTAATAACTCAATCCGACCTACAATCATAAAGAAAATAAGACAATATTTACTAAATAATTGAAGGTTATAAAAATTAAATTCTTCTAAACCATAGATTGAGGAATTAACAGTATTCATCAAAGTTAAAATCGACAATTTAAATGAATTCACAAATGTTATTCCACTTAAACTAAGCAATGAAGTTAATATAAATAAAGACAAAATGAATATTATTATTGTTAAAAAATATTTATTTATCTCATAAAGATTAAAATTAATTTTTGTAAATATTAGCTTATTCATAAAAACATTCTTGGGTCTGCTAAAAGATAGAATTTGATTTAAAGAAAACTTAAATAGTGAATAAATTTTGATAAACCTTAACCCAGAACTTGTTGAAAAAAAAGAACCACCTATGATAACCAAGATTAAGTATATAAAGTTTAAATTTTCTTGGCTTGGACTTAGTGAAAAACCAATATTTGTCATACTGCTGATTATTGCAAAAAGATTAATAAAAAAATCATAATTAAAACTAAAAAAAAGAAAAAATATAGTTACAACGACTACTAAATAAACAAACAGATGGAGATCTTCATAGAAAAAATTAACATTTTTTTTTCTTAAAAAAATTAAATTGTATGAGAAAAAAAGACTAAAAAAAGAAAACAGCATCATAAATGAAAATATAATTATTTGAATATTTTCTTTGATTATCATTGATAAATCGTTGACTGGTAAAAAACCGCCAGATGAAATTATCGTTAAAGCTAAATTTAATGAGTCAAACGTTCTTATCGAAAAAATATTTAAAATTACAAATATTAGTATCGTCAATGATGAGTATAAAATAAATATTTTTGTTGCTTGTTTTAGAATTTCTGAACTATTAAAAGATATAAAATTCGTTAAAGTTTTTTTAAAACTCTCATCATAAATATCAATTAAATAAATTATAGAGAATAAAAAATAAAGACCACCTATCCATTGAGTAGATGATCTCCATATAATTAGACTTTGATCAACTAGTTTAATGTTGTCAAAAACTGTGAAACCAGTGGATGTAAATCCTGATATTGCTTCAAAAAAAGAATTTGAAAAAGTTAGATTGTAAATACTAAAATAAAATGGAATTGATAACACTAATGGTATTAAAAGATAACCTAAAAAAATAGTTAATATTTTCTCAAAAATATTAGATTTAAAATCATATTTTCCAAATTTGAATAAAACTATAAATAAAATAAATGATGTAACTAAAGTATAATAATAAGTATCTAAGTTTAAATATAAATTGAAATAGTAAGAATAAAGAATATTAAAAAAAGAGAGTATTGAAACAATACCAAAAAAAAAACTTAAATATTTGATCTGTAATTTAAACATTCAATTAAACAGAGCTAAGTCTAAAAAGATTTTCTACGACTCCGACTGTGTCTTTTTTTACAATTAAAACAATCTGATCGTCTTTTTGAAAAATCAAATCAGATTTTGGGATAATTACTTTCTTATTTCTTAAAACAGCACCGATTCTTATTTCATCTGGTAAATTTGAATTTTTTAATTCTTTATTTATTAGTTCTGAAGACTCTATTATCTCTGCTTCTATTACCTCGTACTCACCATTTGATATTGTATAAGCATTTTCAATAGTTCCCTTGTGAATATGTTTTAAAATACTAGAAACTGTGTTCATTCTAGGATCAATTAAGTCATCAATTTTCAAAGATGACTGTAACAAAGAATAATTTGGTTTATTGATTAAAGCCATTGTTCTTTTATCCTCAATGTCTTTTTGATCTTTAGCAAATTTTTCGACAAGAACACTAACCATTAAATTATCTTCATCATCATTTGTAAGTGCAAGAACAGTTTCTGCTTCATCTAAATTTGCCTCAGATAAAACTTCTTCATCTAATCCATTACCATTAATTACAATTGTATTATTTAATTCATTTGCAAGATATTCAGATCGAGTTTTATCTTTTTCTACGATTTTCACTCTCACTCCATCTAAAGTATCTTCAATATTTTTAGCAAGGTTATAACCAATATTTCCCCCTCCAATGATCAAGACTTTTTTAGATATTTTTTCAGAATGTCCAAATGCTTCTAAAGTTTCTGCCATTTGTGAAGAATTAATTATTACGTAAATTTTATCATTTTCTTCCACTTGATCAGTTTTCTTGGGAATAAAAGATTTATCATCTCTAATAATTGCAATAATATTTGCATCTAAATTTGGGAACTTATTAGTTAACTCATTTAGTTTTAAACCAATCAATTTACAATTATTCTTAATTAATATTTCTAAGAGCCTAATTTGATTTTCAGCAAATGGAACACTATCTAAAGCCCCTGGTGCCTCTAATTTTCTTTGTATAGATCTTGCAATTTCAATTTCAGGTGAAATTATTACGTCAATAGGTAAATTTTCTTTATTATAAACTCTAGTGAATTTTGGATTTAAATAATCCTGAGATCTTATTCTAGCAATTTTTTTTGGAATATTAAATATAGAGAATGCTATTTGACAAATTAGCATATTAATTTCGTCATTTCTAGTAACTGCTATTATCATATCAGTTTCAGCAGCATTAGCCTTCTCCAATATAGATGGATAGGTTGCTTTACCAACAATCGCTTTTACATCAAGTGAATCATTAATTTTTTGTATGTCCTCACTTGATTGATCAATTACGGTAATAGAGTGACCTTGTTCGCTAAGTAGTTTAGCAATAGTGAAACCTACTCTCCCAGCACCACAAATTATAATATTCATTTTTAATTAAATTCTTTTATTCCAAGACCCTTAAGCTTTCTATGAAGAGCACTTCTTTCCATACCGACAAAAGTAGCTGTTTTTGATATATTTCCATTAAACTTTTTTAACTGAAGACTTAAATACTCTTTTTCAAACTTTTCTCTAGCCTCTTTTAAAGGCACTG
>CACCJO010000011.1 GCA_902546375.1 uncultured Pelagibacteraceae bacterium | reverse complement strand
CTAATAATACATGTCAAAACGCGCTATTTCTAATTAAAAAAAAAACTTTAATACTATTCTAAATGAAAAATTCTAATAGCAATTTAAATCCTAAAAAATCTGAATCTACTGATATCAGTAAACCATGGGATAAAGATAATCAGGCATGGTGGGACTGGTATGTTAGTCTTGCAGATAATGACTCTAAAGAACATGAAATAATAAATATCAATCCTTTACCAGATATTCAAATACCCAGTGACGATGAAGTTATCTCAGAATTGGCTGAGCCCTACCATTTGACTAATGATCAAGTTAATTTTTTCAAAAAAAATGGCTTTATAAAACTTAAAAAGGTTTTCTCGCCAGGAGCTGTACTAAAACTTAGAGCCGAGTTAATTAATCTATTAAAAAAAGAATTTAAAGTTGATCCAGATAAAGAAGCATATGACCGTTTCCTAAGCCTTGAAATGACTTGGCCTGACAACGCTCTCCTCCGTGCCTATGTGTTGTCACCTCGTCTAGGGCAAATTTCTGCAAATCTTCTCGAAGTATCAGCTGTTAGACTTTACCATGACAATGTGCTAGCTAAACAATCTGGTTGTGGTCGTACACCATGGCACTTTGATGATCATCATTTTCCGCTAGATACTAATGATGTGGTTACGGCTTGGGCTCCAGCACAGCCAACTCCTATTGAAATGGGACCGCTTTCTTTTGCCTATCCACTCGATGTTCACGAATTAATTAAAGATGTCACTTTTGAAAAAACTGGTACTGGATATGACAAAGAGGTCTCAAACATTTTTTCAAAGAATAATGTGAATGTGAATGCTACTCCATTTGAACTTGGTGAGGTTAGCTTTCATCATAATTTAAATTTTCATACCGCGTCAAGCAATCGTACTAACTGTAGTCGAATAGCTTTAGCCAATACTTATTACCGAGATGGAGCACGAGTAATCAACTCACCCACTATGGTCTCTGGTGACTGGCAGAAATTTATGCCCAATGTCAAACCAGGAGACGTTGCTGCTAGTCCACTAAATCCAATTTGTTGGCCAGTTCAAAGTGAAATATAAGAAACATGAATAATCAAAAGGGATTTAATTCGATTTGGACTGACAATCTCGCTCGCCATAAACATCCTAATAGAAATGCTTTAATTGACCATTTAAGAACTATCCACCAAGAACACGCTGGATTTACTGAGGTGTGTGCAAGTTCTTGTCGTGATAGAGTTGGGCGTAATAGTTATGAATGGCTAGCTGAAGTTGTGCCAGTAAACGAAGTTTCTAATGTATTAGATCTTGCGTGTGGTTCTGGGCCATTATTAAAAATATTATTTGATCGTAATAAAAATTTAAATTTAAAAGGAGTAGACATGAGTCCTGAGGAATTAGCATTAGCAAAAATACGCCTCAAAAACAGTGGAACTAGTCTTATTGAGACCAATGCACAAAATTTGAAAGTAATCAATGATAACTCTATTGATATAGTTTTATGTCATTGGGCTTTAACATTAATGGACCCGATAGACCCTGTATTAAATGAGGTCAAACGAGTTTTAACTCATAAGGGTCAGTTTGCAGCAATAGTTGACGGACCAATGAATATTGCACCCGGTTACAAAAAGGTGCACGATTTAATTTATAGTTATGTGCAAGAGGAAATACCAAGTTATGGAGAGATTGATTTGGGCGATCCAAGGATACGAAGATCAGAAAGTCTAAGTATACTTGTACACAAAATTTTTCCAGGGGCAAATGTAACTATAGAAACTAATGTTGTATCTATAGAGGGACCAGTTACTCAAATTGCTGAAATTGCAGCTGGATTTTTTTATGCTACATTTGTCTTGAAGCCAGAGAAAAGAAAGTTAATGATCACAAGTCTATCTAAACTCCTCACAGTATCTAAACAGAGTAATCATATTAAGAGACTAGGACGTTTTTCAATGCCAATTAGTCGTCTTTTAGTTGTACCTAATATAAAATGAAATCATTTTCAGAAGAAATAAGTCTAGGCTTAAGTAAGAAAAACAAAAAGATAAGCTCTAAATGGTTTTACGACTTCCATGGGTCAAAACTTTTTGAAAAAATTACTAAGTTGGAAGAGTATTATCCAACACGAACAGAAAGAAAAATTTTAAAAGAAAATAAAATTGAAATTGCAAAAAAAATAGGTAAAGAAGCTGTTATAATTGAACCAGGCGCTGGAGATACCAAAAAAATTGCTATTTTTCTCAACTGCCTAAAAAAACCAAAAAAATATATACCTTTAGATATTTCTGAAGATTATATAACTAAAATATCTCAAAACTTTAAAAAGAAATTTCCAAAAGTAGCTATTACCCCAAAAGGATATGATTTCTCAAGTAACAATAAACCACCTTTTAAAATCAAATCATCAGAAAATATAATTATTTTTTTTCCAGGATCAACTATTGGTAATTTTGAAACAAATGAGGCTGTTAAGTTTTTAAAAGTACTTAAATCGAAATTTAAAGCAAAAAAAATTATCATTGGTGTTGATTTGGTTAAAGATATTCCAACTTTAATTTCTGCTTACGATGATAAAAAAGGTGTAACTGCAGAATTTAACAAAAATATTTTACAAAGAATTAACAATGAATTAGGTGGTAATATAAACTTAAATTTATATAAACATTTGGCCATTTATAATACGAAAAAGAAAAGAATTGAGATGAGATTAAAATCTAGAAAAAATAATAATATTGAAATAAATGGTTCAAAATATTTAATTAGAAAAAATGAGGAGATACACACCGAGAATTCTCATAAATACACAATTAAATCCTTTAGGAATATAGTTAATAAAGCTGGATGGAAAATTAAAAAGACTTGGGTTGACGACAAAAAACTTTTTAGTATTCATTTTTTAAATCTAGACACTTAAAATTTGTTATTATATTCCTTAAATAAGTAAAAAAACTAGGAAAATCATCTGCACAAAATTAATCACAACAGATATGAAATGTGAGTATTTAAATTTTTTATCTTGCTTCTCATCTCTATATTTATTAATTAACGGCATTAAAAGATAGTTTGATATGGCAAATAACGAGCTAATTGCTAATATTAAGTAGAAATCAACTCCTAGCTTACTTAAAAAAATAAATGTTAGTAAAACAATTAAACTTATCCCTAAATTAACGTTATAATAGAAGGGAAATATTCTTCTTATAAACTTTCGAGCATTAGTTTCGTCCAAGGTAGTAAATACTACCGGAGCAATTACAAATGAAAAAAATAACATTATTCCTAAAATCATAGCTGTTAAATAAATACTAGCTTGTTCAATCATAATATATTTTTCTATTGAGTCCTCATAACCATAAACACTTCACGATGCTCATTTGATTTAAGGCTTATCTTGTTTGTGTATTAACTAAATGCTTCTACCCAAGATCCTTTTGTGGATGCTTTTGAATATTCCGTTGCACGACCTTCAAAAAAGTTCATATGTTCAACAGCATTTAACATTGTATCTAACCATCCTAATGGATTTTTCTGAACATCATAAATAGGCTCTAAACCTAATTGAGTTAATCTTCTATTTCCAATAAATCTAATGTAATCTTTGACTTCTTTAGCTGTTAAACCTTCCATTGGACCCATTTCAAAAGCTAAATCAATAAAAGCATCTTCATGCTCTATGATAGTTCTGCATGCTTCATAAAGTTCTTTTTTTAATTTTGCATTCCATATTTCTGGATTTTCTTTTATAAACTCTTTGAAAATTCTAATCATTGAATTACAATGAAGAGTTTCATCTCTAACAGACCAAGTAACTATCTGACCCATTCCTTTCATTTTATTATGTCTTGGAAAATTTAAAAGAATTGCAAAACTTGCAAAAAGTTGAAGGCCTTCAGTGAACGCGCTGAAAACAGCAACTGTTTTTGCAATATCCTCTTTTGAACTCATGTCAAAATTTTGCATGTAGTCATATTTATCTTTCATTTCTTTATACTTCATGAACGCAGAATATTCTGACTCAGGCATTCCAATTGTATCTAATAAATGAGAGTAAGCCGCAATATGCACTGTCTCCATAGAAGCAAATGCTGTCATCATCATTAAAACTTCGGTTGGTTTGAATACAGTTGTGTAGTGTCTTAAATAACAATTACTAACTTCAACATCAGCTTGTGTAAAAAATCTAAATATCTGAGTTAATAAATTTTTTTCTGATTGACTTAAATTCTTTTGCCAATCTCTAACGTCGTCACCTAATGGCACCTCTTCTGGTAACCAATGAATTCTTTGTTGGGTTAACCATGCATCATAACACCATGGATATCTGAAAGGTTTGTAAACTGGATTTTCAACTAATAAACCCATTTTTTTTGGCTGAACTATTTCTTTGTTTGGCATTTTGATTTTTTCTGTTACTGACATGATAAACACTCCTCGTATTCTTGTTCTTGGTTTGGTTGATTATTTTCGGATTTATATACATTGGCTGTAACATCTGTTGATTTAGCATCATTGATATTTTCAGCTCTTTGAATTGATTTTGATCTGCAGTAATAAAGGCTTTTTAAACCTTTTTTCCAAGCATCAAAATGAATTCTATGTAATTCTTTTTTGTGAACATCCGCTGGTAAAAATAAGTTGACTGATTGTGCTTGAGAAATAAATGGTGTTCTATCGCCACTTAATTCAATGATCCATTTTTGATTTAATTCAAAAGCAGTTTTAAAAACATCTTTTTCTAATTCAGTTAAAAAATCTAGATGTGAAACTGAACCCTGGTTAGTCGTTATTGTTGACCATGTTTCATCATCGTTTTTACCATGACCTTCTAAAATCTCTTCAAGATATCTATTTCTAACATTGAAAGATCCTGACAAAGTTTTATGGGTGTAACTATTAGCTGCGATAGGTTCTACTCCTGGTGATGCACCTCCACAGATTATTGAAATAGATGCAGTTGGTGCAATTGCAGTTTTGTTTGAAAACCTTTCTTTAAAACCATATTCTGCAGCATCTGGACATGCACCTCTTTCTTCAGCTAAATCTTTTGAGGCTTGATTTACTTTTTCATGAATATTTTTGAAAATCTTTTTATTCCATGACTTTGCCATAACAGACTCGAGTGGAATTCTTTTTTTCTGTAAGAAAGAATGGAAACCCATCACTCCTAACCCAACACTTCTTTCTCTCTCAGCAGAGTATTTAGCATCTTTAAATTGCTCAGGGGCTTTGTTAATAAAATCAGACAAAACATTATCTAAAAATCTCATTACATCTCCAATCATATCTGGATCATCTTTCCACTCATCATACTTTTCTAAATTTAATGAAGACAAACAACAAACAGCTGTTCTATCTCTTCCATCTTTATCGATACCAGTAGGTAAAGTTATTTCACTGCAAAGGTTTGAAGTTTTAACTGTAAGGTTTGCAAGCTTATGATGTTGCGGTATTTGTCTATTAACAGTATCGATGTAAATAATGTAAGGTTCACCTGTTTCAATTCTCGCTGTTAATAACCTGATCCATAAATTTCTTGCGGATATAGTTTGTTGAATAGTTCCGTCAGCAGGACTCTTTAGTGCCCATTGCTCATCATTTTCTACAGCTCGCATAAATGCATCTGAAACTAAAACACCGTGGTGTAAATTTAGTGCTTTTCTGTTGGGATCACCACCAGTTGGTCTTCTCATTTCCATAAACTCTTCTATTTCAGGATGGTCAATTGGAAGATAACATGCTGCAGATCCTCTTCTTAATGAACCTTGGCTGATTGCCATAGTTAATGAGTCCATAACTTTTATAAATGGAATAATCCCAGAAGTTTTTCCAACTTTACCAATCTTCTCACCTATTGATCTTAAATTTCCCCAATAACTTCCTATTCCTCCGCCTTTTGCGGCTAACCAAACATTTTCACTCCAAAGATCTAGAATGCCACCTAAGCTATCCGATGCTTCATTTAAAAAACATGAAATTGGTAATCCTCTTTTAGTTCCACCGTTTGATAAAACTGGAGTTGCTGGCATGAACCAGAGATTACTTATATAATTATAAATTCTTTGCGCATGAAGGTTATCATCTGAGTAAGTGCTTGCTACTCTTGCAAATAAATCTTGAAAAGACTCATTGTGACCAAGGTATCTGTCTTTTAAAGTCGCCTTACCAAAATCAGTTAGGTTTATGTCTTTTGATCGGTCAATTTTAATTATTATGCCCTTATCATTTTGAAATAACTCAGTTTCGTTATTCAAAGAGAATAAATCTGGTCTATTGCTTTTTTGGACTTCTTTAACCTCGGGGCTATATTCAGAGACAGCTTTCTTTAATGCCTGCGATAGTATTTTATTCATTTTTTGTTAATATATCTTGTTAATATAGCGAAAACAACTATATGTTGTGTGCGCTTGGTGTTAATATACTAAATATTATGTAAATCAACAGAACATTTATAGAACAGTGAAAAAAAAATTCAACTATAAAAATGAAAAAAATGTAAGTAATTAACAGCATGTCTCAATCAATAAAAATAGACCCCTTCGGATTTAGAGAGTATGACGCTAGATGGATTTACGAAAAAGACATTAATGAGCCAGGAATCACGAATCTTGGAAAAGGTCTAGGTACCCAAATTAAAGAACATACTAAAAAAGAAAACCCAAGAGTAATAGTTGGACATGATTACAGATCATACAGCGAAAAAATAAAATCAGCCTTAAAAAAAGGTTTACTATCAACTGGATGTTTTATTGAAGATGTTGGTTTATCTCTATCGCCAATGGTATATTTCGCACAATTTAATTTAGATGCTGATGCAGTTGCTATGGTAACAGCTAGTCATAATGAAAACGGCTGGACGGGAGTAAAAATGGGAATCAAAAAAGGATTAACTCATGCACCTGAGGAAATGAAAGAATTAAAAGAAATTACTTTAAACCAAAATTTTACTGAAGGTAACGGTAATGAAAAACAAATTAAAGATTTTGATAAAGTTTATAAAGAAGATTTAATAAGTAAGAATAAGTTAAAAAAGAAAATAAAAGCTGTTGTTGCTTGTGGTAATGGTACAGCAGGGATTTTTGCTCCAGATATACTAAGAGGAATTGGATGTGAAGTAGTAGAATTAGACTGTAATTTAGATTGGAATTTCCCAAAATATAATCCAAACCCTGAAGATTTAGAAATGCTTCATGCAATTGTTAGATCAGTAAAAGAAAACAATGCTGATATTGGTTTTGGTTTTGATGGAGATGGTGATCGTGTAGGTGTAATTGATAACGAGGGAAACGAAATTTTTTCTGATAAAATAGGCTTGTTGATCGCTAGAAATTTATCTAATTCGCATAAAAATTCAAAGTTTATTGTCGATGTAAAATCTACTGGTCTTTACTCAACTGACAAAATTTTGAATAAAAATCATTGTGAAACTTTATATTGGAAAACAGGTCATTCTCACATCAAAAGAAAAGTGCATAATGAAAAAGCTTTAGCTGGATTTGAGAAAAGTGGACACTTTTTTTTCAATCAACCATTAGGTTACGGTTACGACGATGGAATTAATTCAGCAATTCAAGTTTGTCACTTATTAAATAATCAAGATAAAAAAATGAGTGAAATAATTAAAGAACTTCCAACTACCTACCAATCACCAACGATGGCGCCTTTTTGTAAAGATGAGGAAAAATACAGTGTAGTTGAAGGAATGGTAAGGGAATTTAAAAAAATAAAAGACCAAAAAATAAAAATAGATAATCAAGAAATAAAAGAAATTATAACTGTTAATGGAGTTAGATTTTCTTTTGAAGATGGTTCTTGGGGTTTAATTCGAGCATCCTCTAATAAACCCTCATTAGTTGTAGTAACTGAAAGCCCTACTTCAGATGAAAGAAAATTAAATATTTTTAAATTCATTGATAAAACATTAATGAAAACTGGCAAGATTGGTGAGTACGATCAAAAAATTTAATAAAGGAAAGATTCAACTAAAAAGTGTTCATAAAACTGTAAAGAATCATTTATTCTAAATTTGTGAGGTGATGGAGGGAGACTGAAGTCACCTCTTTTTTTTTATGGCAGATAAAAAAATTAGATCAATAGCTAAAACTTTTTCTTGGAGATTTATCATTTTTGTTTATTGGGTAATTTTTGGGTACATTTACACTGGAACATTTACAGGTGCAGGGATTCTCGGTGTTGGATCAATAGTTCCACTTTTTTTTTACTATTTTCATGAGAGGATTTGGAACAAGGTTAAATGGGGAACTGGTTAATATTAATTTATTGATAAGTATTCAAAAAAAGATCTAATCGATACAATAATTAAGAATATCCCAAAGATCTTGCTCAATATATTTTTATCTATTTTATAAACTGCTTTTGCGCCTACTCTAGCCATTATCATTGTCACTGGCACGAAAACTAGAAATCCAAGTAAATTCACATATCCAAGACTGTAGGGTGTATCAATATTATCTACAATTTTACCCCCAGTAATCATTGTAATTGTACCAAATACAGCAATCAAAAAACCAACTCCTGCTGCAGTTCCTATTGATCTCCTAATATCGTATCCAAAAGTTCTCATAAAAGGAACCATTAATGAACCACCACCAATCCCCAATAACACAGATATGAAACCTATAATAATTCCTGAAATATTTTTAGCTGAATCAGAGATCATTTTTGGATTTTTTAAAAGTTGTTCCCTAAAAAAGATAAAGAATAAACCAACTATAAAAGCCATAATGGAAAAGAATAAAACGAAAGCTGGTGTTTTTAAGTTTACTGCTAAAAATGTTCCCCCAATAACTCCAAATAAAATAAATATACCAAAGGATTTTATGAGTTTAAAATCAACTGCATCATACTCCATATGAGTTTTTGTTGATATGATAGAAGTCGGAATTATAATTGCTAATGAAGTGCCAACTGAAAGATGCATTCTTGTTGCAATATCAAAATCTAAAACAGTAAAAGCATAATAAAGAGCTGGTACTATTATAATACCACCACCAACTCCTAATAAACCTGCCATAAAACCAGCAACAGATGCAGCTAAAGATAAAACAAATAAAAGATTTAAAATTTCATTTATGTCTAAAGTTTCCATTATGAGTTGGCCTGAATTGCCTTTTCATTATTCTGAACAATAGTCATAATATGTTTTGCTTTTTGGAAATCAGAGTCTCTTGCCATCATGTTATCACTTAAATATCTTTTCCATTCTTTTGAGCCAACTTGTCCATGATATAAACCTACTGTATGTCTCATGATATGATTAATTTTTGTTCCTAATTTTACCTCTCTATCAGTATACTCTAAAAGTTTTTCTACAACTTGTTCCCTTGTAGGACTAATCTTTGTTTTGAATATTTCTTTTTCAATTTCAATTAAAGAATACGGATTTTGATATATTGATCTTCCTATCATTACACCATCACAAAGCTTTAAATGATTATTTATTTCCTCAACTTTTGTGATTCCACCATTTATAATTATTTCTAAATTAGGATTTTCTTTTTTAATATCATAAACCATTTTATAATTTAGTTTTGGAATGTTTAAATTTTGTTTGGGGGATAAACCTGTCAAGATTGCTTTCCTTGCATGCAATATAAATGTTTTTGAACCAGCATCTCTCATCTTATGAATAAAATTATTTAAATAATCAAATTCTTCCGTATCATCGAAACCAATTCTTGTCTTAGCTGTAACAGGAATTTTACATGCATTAACCATTGAATTAATACATTCAGCAACCAAATCGGGTTCTTTAATTAAACATGCGCCAAATTTATTTTTTTGAACTTTTTTGCTAGGACAACCAAGATTAATATTAATTTCATCATAACCCATATCCTCTGCAATTTTAGCTACTTCTGCTAACTCCTCTTTATTAGATCCACCCACTTGTAGAGCTAATGGTTTTTCTTCAGGGCTAAAAGATAAAATTTTTTTTCTATCGCCATGAATTGCAGATTTTGTTGCAACCATCTCAGTATAGAGCATTACATTTTTGCTCATTAGTCTTAAAAAGAAACGATCATGCCTATCAGTACAATCCATCATTGGGGCAACTGATATTTTTCTATTTATTTTTTTTTTAGAATCCAAGGTCTTTACCCATTATTTTATCAGGTAACCATGTTACAATCTCAGGAAAAATACATAAAATTACTATAGCTAGAGCCATAATTATCATAAACGGTATAGATCCTTTTAAAATTTCTGACAAACTAACGTCTGGGGTAATTCCTTTAATAATATAAAGATTTAATCCAACTGGTGGTGTAATTAAGCCAATCTCCATATTGATTGTAAATACTATTGCAAACCAATATGGGTCAAAACCTAAAGTAGTAATAACTGGCAATAATATAGCAGAAGTCATTACAATAACTGCAACTGGCGGTAAAAAGAAACCAGCTATTAAAAGAAATATGTTTATTAGAATGAACACAACCCATTTGTTAGAACTTAATTCGACCATGCTCTGTGCTAGTGACTGAGTTACATACAGTTGTGATAGAGTGAATGCAAAAAGGTATGAGGCAGCAATAATGAACATTATCATTACACTTTCTTTCATAGAAACTTTAACAATATTCCAAATCTTTTTTGGCTGATAAATTTTGTAAACAACAGCTATCAATACAAAAACTAAGAATGCCCCTACTCCAGATGCCTCAGATGGTGTTGCAACTCCTCCATAAAGCACATACAGAACTCCAGCTATAATTGCTAAGAAAGGAAGGATTCTTGGTAAAACTTCAAGTTTTTCTTTTAGAGTTGGTCTTACTCTATTTCTTAAAGCTTTTGCTGCATCTTTATCAATAAAATAACTGTGTATTAGAGCCCATATTGCAAACATACCTGCCAACATAAAACCTGGTACAAGACCACATAAAAATAATCTGCCAATAGATGTACCCGTTGCGATTCCGTAAACTATCAAAACAATACTAGGAGGAATTAAAACTCCTAAGGTTCCACCTGCTGCAATGGTTCCTGTTGCGATTTGATCAGAATAACCTCTTTTTCTCATCTCAGGTATTCCCATTGTTCCAATCGCAGCACAAGTTGCTGGACTAGATCCACTTAAAGCTGCAAAAATTGAACAAGCACCAATATTTGAAATTACCAATCCACCTGGAACTCTCCAAAGCCATCTATCTAATCCTGTATATAAATCTTTTCCAGCAGGAGAGTTGGCAACAGCCATTCCCATTAAAATAAACATTGGTATAGAAAGTAAAACAAATGAATTTAATCCTGCAAAAAATGTTTCAGCAAATACATCAAGCATTTGAAAACCTTCAAATGTAACTAAAAGAGCTATCGAAACAAAACTCAAACCAAATGCTATTGGAATTCCAGAAAAAAGTACCAATAAAGTAAAAATCGCAACAATTAATGCTATAATTAGTGGATCCATTTATTTAAAATCCTTTTCATCAGTTAATTTTATAATTTCTGCGATATACTGTAATATCATCAATAAAGCCCCTAACATCATTGATGAATATGGTATCCATAGTGGTGGATCCCACACAGTTCCTGTTGAATAATTTTTGGTAAATGCTTCCTCGAACATTAAGAAACCAAAATAAAATAAAATTAGGAAAAATAACAAACTAATAGAAGATGTAAAAATTTTTAATCTAATTATATTTTTTTTGGATAAAAAATCGTAAATCCATTCCATGCTCACATGAGCTTTTTCACTTAGAACGTATACACTTCCTATAAAAGTTGAAGCAACTAACAGCATAGTTACAAGTTCTGTTTGCCATGTAATTGCTCTTTGAAAAAAATATCTTTCAAAAACAAGTTCTACGATTACTAAGATGGATAAGAGTAATGCTAATACAGCGAAAGCACCACATGCTTTAGCGATAAGATCGCAAAATTGAAGATACTTTTTTTTCATAAAAAAACCCCTATTTAATAAGAATAAATAGGGGTTCTTTATATATTATTTTATTTAACTGCTAAAGCCATTTCCATTAGCTTATCGCCACCTGGAACTTTATCAGCAAATGCCTTATGAGAAGATTTTTTCGCTATCTCTACCCATGCAGCATGGTCTTTTGCATCCATGTATACTAATTTTACACCTGCAGCTTTATAAGCATCTTCAAACTTTTTATCTAAGTTTTCTACTTGAGCTGTCATGTATTTTTCAGCAACTTTTCCAGCCTTCATTAAAGCTTTTTGCTGCTTAGAGTTTAAGGCATCAAAAGACTTTTTAGACATTAAAATTGGCTCATACATAAACCATAGACCAAATTTTCCTGGAGGAGTTGCACATGAGACTTGTTCATAAATTTTGTAACTTACAAAACTTCCTGAACTTGTGTTAGCACCTGTTAATACACCAGTTTGTAAACCTGTGTAAATTTCAGATGACGGCATACTTTGTATACCAGCTCCTGCTGCTTCTAGCATTTGGTTAAATGCTTTTCCAGCAGCTCTCATAACTTGACCTTTTGCGTCGCTAGGATTTTTAATACATTTTGTTTTTGAAGCAAAACCACCACCTAACCAAGCATCAGATAAAACTACAACACCAGCATCATTAATAATTTTTTTAATTTCAGTCATCATTGGACCTTTATTAAATCTTAATGCGTGGTCATGATTTTTTACTGTTCCAGGCATTAAAGTTGCATCAAATTCTGGATGGAATTTAGAAGCATATGCTAATGGAAAAGCAGAAATATCTAATTGACCAGTTGTCATTGGTTTCCACTGTTCTTTTGGTTTGTATAATGATTTAGCTGGGTAAATTCTAATATCTACTCCAACATTTGCTTTTTTAACCTCGTCAGCAATGATTTGAACCATTTCATGACGCGGGTCATAAGATCCATCAGCTCTTGGTGTACCAGGCCATTGGTGACTTGCTTTTAGCGTAACTGCATAAGCAGAACCAATAGTAGTAAAAACAAAAACTAATGAAGTTAAGTATAAAGATATCTTTTTTAACATTATTTTTTCCCTCTATTGTTATTTTTAATAATTGAATTAAAGTGAACTTATTAATAAGAGTCAAGTCAACAAAAACTCATGATATATATAATTATATGGATGGACCGTTAAAAAACCTACTAGTAGTTGATTTAACAAGGGTATTAGTGGGTCCTTACTGTACAATGATACTATCAGATCTTGGTGCAAGAGTAATTAAAGTTGAGGCGCCAGAAATAGGAGATGACTCAAGAAAATTTGGACCATTCATAAAAGATTACTCAGCTTATTTTATGTCTTTGAATAGAGGTAAAGAGAGTATTGCACTGAATTTAAAGAACACTGATGATAAAAAAATTTTTGATAAAATTTTATCTAAAGCAGATATTTTAGTTGAAAATTTTAAGCCAGGTACTTTGGAAAAGTGGGGTTACGGTTGGAAAGATGTAAATAAAAAGTATCCTAAATTAATTTACGCATCTGCTTCAGGATTTGGGCAAACCGGTCCTCTAAAAGAATTGCCTGCTTACGATATGGTTGTGCAAGGTATGGGCGGATTAATGAGTGTAACTGGACAACCTAATTCTGAACCAACTAGAGTTGGGACATCAATTGGTGATATCACTGCTGGTTTGTTCACAGCTATTGGAATTAATGCAGCTCTTTACGATAGACAAAAAACAGGTAAAGGTATGTACATAGATGTTTCGATGCTAGATTGTCAAATAGCAATTTTAGAAAATGCTATTGCTCGTTACTTAGCAAAAAATGAAATTCCTAAACCAATGGGTTCTCGTCATCCGTCAATTGCACCGTTTGAAGCTTTTAAAACAAAAGATAGTTATATTATTATAGCAGCTGGAAACGATAGATTATTCGAAAAACTTTGTGAACTTTTAACAATGCCTGAAATAAGTAAAAATCCAAAATTTTCTGACAATTTATCTAGATCTAAAAATATGGATGAACTTAAAAATATACTTGAAAAGAAATTAGTTTCTAGATCCACCAGTGAATGGGTTAAAGATATGGAAAAAGAAAAGATACCATGTGGTCCAATATTCAATATTAAAGAAGCAGTAGAAAATCCTCAAGTAGATGCAAGAAACATGATTGTTAAAGCTTTTCATAAAGAAATTGGAGATTTTAAATTAGCTGGTAATCCAATTAAAATGTCTACTTATAAAGATGAAAAAACTAGGGGTGATATCCCTGATTTAGACGAACATAGAGAAAAAATTTTAAAAGAATTTACTTAATTATTCTCAGCTTCGTTTGAAGTGTCTTGCTCAGTAGCTTGATTTTCTGTTTCAGTTACTTCATCCAATGAGACATCGCCTTGTTCATCGCCTGTTTCATCTGTAGCTGCAGTATCGATATCTGGTTTAGCAGTTTGAGATAGTTCTGCTAAATCCTCGTTTGAAACTTGAATTTTCTCTGGAGTTTTTCTTGCTCTCTTAGATGGCAGAATAGGAGTTCCACTTTTTGAAATTTCACCTTTATATAAACTTTCAAAGTCATCACCTACATCCTCATCATCCTCTGCACCATCATCAACCTGTTCTACATGCTTTCTTAATTTGTAAACTGCACTATCAGTAAGTTCATCTACTTTAATATTTTCTTCTGCAATTTCTCTTAGAGCTATAACTGTATTTTTGTCGTTATCTCTATCTAAAGTTGGTTCTATTCCAGTGTTTAACTGAGTTGCTCTTTCTTTAGCAACTAACACTAATTCATAAGGACTTTCTACTTTATCGATGCAATCTTCTACTGTTACTCTAGCCATGCGGAGTATCTACACAGTGGGCTTTAAAAAATCAAGGAGAATTTTATAAATATTGTGGATTCAGCTTATTTCTAACAAAAAATAATAAGACGGCGGCTAAAGCAATATAAATAAATGATATAAGAGCAACCTGTTCTATTGAAAATCCTGTATCAATTAAAAGACCGAACAATGCAGTGCCAAATGCCGTCGAAAAAACCATTAATGCTGTGGTTAGTGCTTTTATGGAGCCAATATATCTAACGCCATAAATTTCTGCCCACGTTGAGGAACCCAGTACGTTTGCAAGTCCATTTGATATCCCAATTAAGCCTAAAAATAAGAAAGCTGAAAATGAAATATCAAAATACATTAATACTATTGTTGAGATTAATAATGGAATATTCATGAAAATAAGTAATTTTCTGCTAGTAAATTTATCAATCAAAAAACCTGCAACTAGTAAAGTTATTACAGATAAAATTGAATAAACCATAAATGATTGGGCGATTACAAAAGCACCCCACCCTTTAGACTCTGTAATAAAAGATTGGTAAACAAATACACCTGTTGCAATCCATGGCATAGCTAACATATTCAAACAAACAATATAAAATCGATAATCTTTTAGAACTTCTGTTCTTTTCCATTGTTTTATTTTTTGATTAAATTCTTTTTGGTTTGTCTCTTCCCTTGATTCAAAGTTTAAATTTTTCACTAAAATAAAAGAAGTAATAGGAAGAAATATCAAAACTAATATTGAGATATATATCCATAAATTTTGCCAAGAGGTAACTGTAAGTAAATATACAATCAAAACAGGTAATATAAACTCAGCTGTAGAAAGACCAAACCAGCTCGTGCTTAAAGCTTTTCCTCTAGATTTCGTGAAATATCTAGAGATTGTTGTTGTTGCAGTGTGAGACATCATACCCTGACCTGAAAATCTCATTAGGAAAATTGCAATAAATAAAAAAGTTATTGAAGAAATCTTTGAAAAGAAAAAACATGAAAAAGATAAAAGTATTGTTACAAAAAATGCAAATTTGAAAATATTGATATCATCTATTTTTTTTCCAACCCAAATTAATAAAAAACTGCTTAGCAAAGTCGCAGACGCATAAATTGTTCCAAATTGTCCCTGGGTGATTGATAATGTATCTCGTATACTAGAATTAAAAAGACCAAGAAAAAAACTCTGTCCAAAACTAGAAAAAAATGTAAATATAAAACCAAATATAATTACTTTTAAACTTAAACTTTTAAACATATTAATTAATTATGAGCTGTAATGTTGCTTTCATAGGTCTTGGTGTCATGGGTTATCCAATGGCTGGTTATATATCAAAAGGCGGGCACAATGTAACTGTTTTTAATAGAACGAAATCCAAAGCTGAAAAATGGATAAAAGTGTACAAAGGTAAAATGGCAGATACCCCAGCTGAAGCTGCAAAAGATGCTGAATACATTTTTACATGTGTTGGAAATGATAATGATTTAAGAGAAGTAACTTTTGGAGACAACGGTGCATTTAAAACAATTAAAAAAGGTGCTGTTTATATTGATAACACAACTGCCTCTGCAACAATTGCAAGAGAGATACATGAATATGCAAAAAAAAATGGATTTGGTGCATTAGATGCTCCTGTATCAGGAGGACAAGCTGGTGCAGAGAATGGTGCGTTAACAGTAATGATTGGTGGAGATCAAGCTGACTTTGATAAAGCAAAAGATAAAATAGATTGTTATAGCAAAAAAATGAAATTACTTGGTGGACCAGGAAATGGTCAGCTAGCTAAAATGGTCAATCAGATTTGTATCGCAGGTTTAGTTCAAGGTTTATCTGAAGCTATAAATTTTGGAATGAAAGCTGGATTGAATATGGAAGATGTAATTGAGGTTATTTCAAAAGGTGCAGCTCAATCTTGGCAAATGGAAAATAGATATAAAACAATGATTGATGATAAGTTTGATTTTGGTTTTGCAGTGGATTGGATGAGAAAAGACTTAAAGATTGCAATGGAAGAAGCTAAAAATAATGGCTCATTGTTACCTGTGACTGAACTCGTTGATAAATATTATGGTGAAGTACAAGGCATGGGTGGTAATCGTTGGGATACTTCAAGCTTAATAAAAAGATTTAGAAAGTAAAGTATGCACCCAGCATACTATGAAAATTTTGCAGAAATTCAAAATAAATATTGGTCAATGTTAGATGATGCTGTAACCAATAGAAGCTCACCATTTAGAATTCCAGTTTTTATTTGCGCCCATCAAAATGAAGTTGATGGTAGAATAGTTGTCTTACGTAAATCAGATAGAAAAAATAATCTGTTACAGTTTCATACTGATTTAAGATCCCCAAAAGTAGATATACTTAAAAAAAATAAGAATGCCTCTTTAGTTTTCTACGATAAAGAAGAAAAGATACAGTTAAGAGTTAAAGTAGAATGTGAGATTAATAATCAAAATTCCATTACAGAAGAATCTTGGAAAAAAACTCAACATATAAGTAGACGTTGTTACTTAACAGATAGCCCTCCTGGAACAACATCGGACAATCCAACCTCTGGGATGATATCTAAATTAGAAGATTTTGATTATACAATGGAACAAAGTGAGGAAGGTTATAAAAATTTTACTGTTATAAAATGTAAAATTAAATCAATAGAATGGCTTTATCTTGCCGCAAAAGGTCACCGAAGAGCCAAGTTTGATATTGAGGCAAACAATAATTCTTGGTTAGTGCCTTAACAAAGATTTATTAATGAATTATGAAGTCTAAATAACGCAGTGGAATAAAAATTTTATGAATTATATATTTATAATGGAAATATTTATTTTAGTAATTTTAGTGCTTATCGTAGGGTTTATACTTTTTAGACCTATCTCTAAAAAAGAATTGGATAGGTATAATGATAAAGATAACTGGTCAAATATGGGTTTTTAAATAGAATTTTATAACTATTTCTTTGAAAAATTCGTAATACTTCTTTTTATTGTTTCGGCAATAATTAACACTCCTTTTTCATTCGGGTGTAATCTATCATCCTGATTAAAGTTTGGGTTAAGAGCAACACCTTTTAATAGAAATGGAATTAATTCTAATTCAAATTTTTTTGATAAATCAGGATAAATTTTATCAAATTCTTTTTTATAACTTAATCCATTTGTAGGTGAAGCAACCATACCTGCAAGAATTACCTTAATGTTATTATCTAGTATAATGTTAATAATCTTGTCTAAGTTTTGCTTTGTTTGATTTGGGTTAATTCCTCTTAACATGTCATTTGCTCCAAGACCAATAATTATCAAATCATAACTTTCATCTAATAATTCATTTTCTATTCTATCTAAACCATCTAAAGAAGTGTTACCAGAGACACTGCCATTAAAAACTTGAACTTCATATCCTTCAGATTTTAAACTTTTTTCTAAAATTACAGATAAATGATCCTCCTCAGGTAAGCCATAGCCTGACATTAAGCTATCACCAAATAATAATACTTTTTCAAATTTAGTTTGTGATTTTTTTTCACTGCAACTTATTAATAAAATAGAAGCTAAACTTAGGATAACAATCCCTAAAAGTTTTTTCATAAATTATTAAAAAATTGATTTAGAGTATCTTTTCCAATTATCTTGATAATGTTTTGTGTTTTCAATAATAGCTTTTTTTTCGTCTTCTGTAATTTCTCTTACGACTTTGCCTGGCGAGCCAATTACTAAAGAGTTGTCTGGAATTTCTTTATTTTCTGTTATTAAGGCTTTTGCACCAACTAAACAGTTTTTTCCAATTTTAGCATTATTTAAAATTACTGCTCCAATTCCAATCAAACTATTATCCCCTATTGTGCAGCCATGAAGCATAACCATATGTCCAACAGTAACATTCTTTCCAACTTTTAATGGATAACCTGGATCAGTGTGTAAAACACTTCCATCTTGAATATTAGAACCTTCGCCAATATGAATATTTTCTACATCACCTCTTAAAGTTGCATTAAACCAGATGCTAGAATTTTTTTCTAACGTAACATCACCTATTATAGTTGCATTGGGTGCTACCCAATTTTCGCCAGAGTTTTTTGGTTTTTTATCTTTTAAATCGTAAAACATAATTTATATATTATTACATTATGCCTATACAAACTCCAATATGTGATTTTGGTCAAAAAGCTCATGACTTTAAGCTAAAATCAACAGAGGATAAAATTCTTTCCTTAGCTGATGTCAAAGGTGAAAAAGGAACGTTAATAATGTTTATCTGTAATCACTGCCCATATGTAAAAGCAGTAACAAAAGACATTGTTGAAGATTGTAAAAAATTAAAAGATATCGGTATCAATTCAGTAGCTATTTGCGCAAATGATGCTGAAAATTATCCTGAAGACTCATTTGAAAATATGATTAAATTTTCAAAAGAAAACAAATTTGGTTTCCCTTATTTAGTTGATGAAACTCAAGAAATTGCAAAAACTTATGATGCTGTATGTACTCCAGATTTTTTTGGATATAACAAAGATTTAGAACTTCAATATAGAGGAAGAGTAAGAGAACTTAAAAAATTAATTCCTGTTAGAAATGGAGATAGTGATCTTTTAAAAGCTATGACACAAATTGCTGAAACTAATAAAGGACCTGAGAATCAAATTCCTAGTGCTGGATGTGGTATTAAGTGGAAAACTAATTGATGTATATTATCGTTACTAGAACATTCCCACCAGAATTGGGTGGAATGCAAAGTTTGATGTGGGGCTTATCTCGTGAAATGTCAAAAAATTTCATGATTAAAGTTTTTGCGGATTATCACGAAAATCATAAAGATTTTGATGAACAGGCTAACTTTTCAATTGAAAGAGTTGGTGGAATAAAATTTTTAAGAAAAATAAGAAAAGCTCAATTAATAAATGAATTTTTAAAAGAGAATAAAGTTGAGGGCATCATTGCTGATCACTGGAAAAGTTTAGAATTAATTAAAACTAATAAAAAAAAGTATTGTTTAATTCATGGTAAGGAAATCAACCATCCTGTGGGAAGTTCATTGAATAAAAGAGTTGTAAAAGTTCTTAATAATGTAGAGAAAGTAATTGCGAATTCTGAATATACAAAGAATTTAGCAATAAATAATGGTGTAGACCAAAACAGAGTTATAGTTATAAATCCTGGAGCTGATCTAGTTCAAGAACTAAATAAAAAATCTCTTGAGAAAGTTGAAAGTTTATTAAAAGTCAAAAAACCAAGACTAATTACAGTTTCTAGATTTGATAAAAGAAAAAATCATGAAAAAGTAATTATGGCATTAAGAAATTTAAAACAACTGTACCCTGATATTGTTTATATTTGTATTGGTTATGGTGATGAAGAGGAGAATATAAAAAAATTAGTTGAAGAATTGGATCTAACTTCGCAAGTAATGTTTTTTAAAGATATAAGTTCTGATTTAAAAAATGCCTTAGTGGCTAAATCTAATATCTTTGTCATGCCATCTATAATACATAAAACTTCTGTAGAAGGTTTTGGGATAGCTTATGTTGAAGCTGCACAATATGGAGTTCCTTCGTTAGGAGGACAAGATGGTGGTGCATCAGATGCCATTGACCACAATAAAACTGGATTAATTTGTGATGGAAACAATCTTGATGACATTTATTCGTCATTGAATTCAATGATTGAAAATAAAAAATATATTGAACTTGGAAAAAATGCCAAAGAGTATGTTTCTAAATTTCAATGGGATAAAACTTTTGAAGAATACAAAAAAATTCTTAATTAATTTAAAGAATTAATTAATCTTTCAAAAACTTTTTCTGCACTTAAATTGTTCAAGTCTGTTACTTCAATTGCTTTAAAATTATCTCTTTCAATGCTGACTTTATAAGCTGTCGTGTGTTTTCCAAATAAAGTTAAGCCTTTAGCTCCAACATGAGCTGCAATATGAGCAGGTCCAGTATCATTAGCGATAACAAAGGTGCTTTCTTTAATTAAAGAAGTTAGTTGAGAAATATCAAGCGCTTTTCCATTATCTAATAAAATTTCAGCATTTATTTCTTTTGCATCTTTTATCTCTAATGGGCCCGGAGCTAAGACAATTTTATATTCGTTACCAAATTTATTTAAAATAAGTTTTATAAGATCGTTATAATAAGGCCATTTCTTAATATGTAAGTGAGGCGAGCAAAAAGGAAATAATAAAATAAATTTATCCAATTTGAAATGATCTTTAATTTTACTGATCTCAGAACCAGCCCAACTAAAATTAGGATTTAAGGTATGAGATGTTTTAAGACCTGAGGTTTGTAATTGATGATTAAATCTATCTAGAACCGAGTGTTTATCAAATTCCTTTTTATCTATTACTTCTGGCAAAGTTGTAATTGAGCTAGACCAAGTTTCTTTTTTTGCCTTAGGAAAAAGAATATTTTTATAAAAATTTGTTCTTGAGGAATTTTGAAGATCGAAAACTTTTGAAAAATTATGTTTCTTAAGTTCTCTCATTAAGAAATATAAGTATATAAGATTATATCTTGGCAACCTTTTATCTAGAATTACTTCATGAATAAATGGATTTTTTTTAAAAACTTCTAAATAAGCTTTTGTAGTTAGTAAATAAATTCGATCATTTTTATAATTTTCAGATATGTCTTGAATTGCACCACTTGCTTGAGCTATATCTCCTAATGATCCGTGTTTAATAATTAAAATATTAGACATATTTATAACAAGATAGCACAGTATTAAATTTTATGAATAAAATTATAGTAGAGGTATCGATAGGTGAACTTTTAGATAAAATTTCAATTTTAGAAATCAAACAAGGAAAAATAAAAAATTCAGAAAAACTAAAATTCATTAACAATGAACACTCTATTTTAAAAGATCAGTTGGATAGGAATGTAAAATCTGATGATAAACTTGATAATCTTTATCAATCATTAAAAGAAATAAACTCTAAACTATGGGTTATTGAGGATGATAAAAGACAATGTGAAAAAGAAAAAGATTTTGGCGAAAAATTTATTAAACTTTCAAGAGATGTCCATTTTCTTAATGATGATCGAGCAAAAATAAAATTAGAAATTAATAATCACACCGGCTCAGTCATAAAAGAGATAAAAGAATATACTAATTACTAAATAATTCTAATGGCCCTTCATTTTTCAAAAGAGGAGTTTTCTAGTAGAAAAAGTAAAGTTTTAAATTTGATTCAAGAGCAAAACCTGGATGCTCTTTTGATGTTTAGACAAGAGTCCATGTATTGGTTAACTGGATACGATACTTTTGGTTATGTTTTTTTTCAGACACTGGTTTTAGATAAAAGCGGAAATATAATACTGCTCACAAGAGCTCCTGATTTAAGACAAGCTCAAAATACATCCAACATAGAAGATATTAGGATATGGGTTGATAAAGATGGATCAAATCCAACTGATGATCTTATAGTTATTTTAAATGATTTAAATCTTAAAGGAAAAAAAATAGGAATTGAATATGAGGCTTATGGTTTAACTGGACGTAATGCTCTAAGATTAAATAAATCTTTAGAAAATTATTGTTCTCTTGAGGATAAATCAGACTTAATAACAAAATTACGAGTTGTAAAATCTAAGGAGGAAATTGTTTATGTCAAAAAAGCTGCAGAGCTTGCGGATAAAGCCTTAGATGAAGTATGGAAACATGCAAAAGCTGGAATAAGTGAGTCTAAGATATTAGCAGAAATGAATAAAGTTATATTCGAAGGTGGTGGAGATTATCCTGCAAATGAATTTATAATTGGTTCTGGTAAAAATGCACTGCTTTGTCGTTATCAAGCAGAAAAGCAAATTTTAAATAAACAAGATCAATTAACTATTGAATGGGCTGGTACTTATAGACATTATCATTCTGCTATGTTTAGAACTATTCCTATTGGTAAAGCAGATCCTAAACATCATAAAATGCATGAAGCATGTGTTGAAGCTCTTAAAAATTGTGAAAGTAAATTAAAACCTGGGAATAAAGTTGGAGAAGTTTTTGATATCCATGCAAAAACGTTTGATGACCTTGGTTTTAAAAAAGCTCGAATGAACGCTTGTGGTTACTCATTAGGAAATACTTTTTCACCAAACTGGATGGACTGGCCTATGCTATACACTGGCAATCCGTATGTAATAGAACCTGGTAATGTGTTCTTTATGCACATGATACTTATGGATTCACAAAGTAATTTAGCAATGAATCTAGGGGAAACGTATCTTGTAACAGAAAATGGTAATGAAAGATTGGGTAAACAAAAGTTGGATTTGGTTGTTCTTTAGTCTCTATGTGTCGGTCTTGTGCCGGTTTTCCTATAATATCCTATGAATAAAAATTAATATTATTTTAATTCTACACCCTCTAAATCAAAACCTTCGACAATAGTTGAGGAAACAATTTTTAAAGTTCCCATTCCATCGTCTTCTTGAACAGCTTCAATACCAGTTTTATCACCATCATCATTTCCTCTAGTGAATGTACTTTGCACAAATCCTTGTACGTTGCCTGTGTCTTCTTCCTCAACAACTATTCCTTTGCCTCCATTATCAATAGAGTTAATGCCTTCAAATAATGCAATAATAGATCCACCATCATTTTCAGAGTTTTTTATTCCATCATCAGTGTTATTCATCGCGACAGTATTTTTTATTTGTAAGAACATATCGCCATTATTTTCCTCATCGAAATCAAGACCTTCATCTAAATTTCCAACAATTCTGGATCTATCAATATTCACTACTAAATTACCTTGGCCTGCTTCATCTATGTCAAAGCCATCATCTAAGTCTATTCCAAATTCAAATTCTTTAACAAAACCTGAAGGATATAATTCAACTTCTCTCTCAAAACATCCATCATCTGGAGAGCCTTTTATTTTACTTGGGATAGAATTTTTAGCTCTTTGATTATCCTCAAATTCTCCCTCATCTTCAGCTGGCATATATGCTTTTAATAATTTTGGATCACAATAAGCACCGTTCTTTGAAAATGTACTATTAGTTACATTTGCAACAACATTTCCTTTTTGACCTTCATCTAATTCAACTCCATCAGCACCTACATATAAAAAGTTTGAGTTTAAAGCTGTAAAGTTAATGTCACCATCACCACGCTCATCAACTCTAAATCCATCTGCATCAAATTTACCATTACCAGCATCAAAAATTGTTACATTATCCAACACCACGTTTATAGAGGCACTAGAACCCTCTCCGGCTCCACCACTACCACTTCCACATTTGTCAGCTAAATTACAATCTGAAATATGAATTCCATGATTTGCTACACCTTCAACTCTAACATTTTTTAAATTAATATTTATCGTCCCAGTTTGGTCATCTCTTACATCAACAAAAATACCTTTTCCAGCTTTTGCATCAACATTGTACATGCCATATCCAGTTCCCTTTCTTTTGATATTGAAGCTTCCAATTCCAAAAAAAGATAAATCGCTTATTGATAAATCTGCACCGTTGGATATTTTTAAAATATCGACATTATTACCTCTTACAACTTGACCTGAGCCAATAATTGTTAAGGGTTGGAGACCTGTATAATCCAGAGAATCACCAATTATGATGGTTTTATTTGTTTTTACTTTTATTGTTACTGGTTTTTTACTTTCAGATGCTTTGTTAATTGCATATCTAAATGTACCATATCCATCATCATCAGGACTTGTAACACTTATAGTTTTAGCTTGTAAAACTGAATTAAGACTGAATAAAATGAAGAAAGTTGCGATATATATTAAATTTTTCATTAAAATTTATAAAACTATTATATTAAGGAAAAGTTTCAAAAACGTTAAAGATTTTTAAAATAATTATTCTGAGTTATTTATTACGATTCAGTTACAATCCACAAGGTAACATAGGAATTATAATTTTTTATCATTTAGCTTAGTCATAGCTTTTCCAGGAGAGAAAGTATAATCATTGTCATCCATTAATTTTCCGCTTCCATCATAAAGTTTCCAATTAAATTTTACTTTATCTTTCTGCTTTTTTCCTAATTTTAAAATTGTTAATTCTATTTTTCTTGGCTTGCCGCCAGAAGAACCTTCAAACGATCTAGTCTCGCCTTCTTTCCAAACTCCTAGGGGGAATTTACATCCATTTTTTATTATTCTTCCTCCACGTCTACTATCCCAAACTCTCCCTATACACTGTCCATCATTAGTGACTGTAAATAACTGTGTTTTTAATCCGCTTTGACCTTTTCTTGTTCTTTTATAAACCTTTATTGTTTCTCCAGATTGTGGATTTTTCCAATCTTCAGGTCCAACAACTTTTTTTCTTTTCTTTTCTCCAAATACCAAATTAGCATTAGTAAATCTAATCTCTTTGTCTTCTCTTATCTCTCCACCAGTAAATAATTCTAAAGGGATAAATCTTTCATCAGCTGATACTGGAATAATCCACAACAAACTAAGAACCACGATCGCTAAAAGTTTTTTCATAATCCAAGATTAACAAATCCTAAACCATGAGTCTATTTGCTTAAATCAAAGAATCTTAGTCAATAACCAAAGTCATTGACGCGTATACGTAGCAGGAAATGTTGATAAAATTGT